>NZ_JBFNXQ010000046.1:0-39143 GCF_041018925.1 Geodermatophilus maliterrae | reverse complement strand
CCCGGAGCCTAGGGGCGCGGTGTCGTGGGCCGAAGTGGTCCTCCAGCGGCAGCTGACCGGTTGCGCGGGATGAGGTGCCGCGCAACGATGCGGTCACGTCATCGCGCGGGATCGGCGGACCGCACGTACCTTCTCCCCGTCGTGTCCCAGCCCACAGACCGGCCGGCCCGGTCCCCGTCCCGGAGGTCCCCCGTGGCGTTACCTGGCTTCCTGCAGCGCGAGCGCATCGTCGCCCGCCCCGGCTTCAACCGGTGGCTGATCCCGCCGGCCGCGCTGGCGGTGCACCTGTGCATCGGGCAGGCCTACGCCACCAGCGTCTACAAGAACGCGCTGGTGGACCACTTCGCGGTGTCGCAGACCGCGATCGGCATCGTCTTCTCGATCGCCATCGTGATGCTGGGCCTGTCCGCCGCCCTGTTCGGCACCTGGGTGGACCGCAACGGGCCGCGCGCGGCGATGTTCACCGCGGCGTGCTTCTGGGTCGCCGGCTTCCTGGTCGGGGGACTCGGCATCGAGACCCGGCAGCTGTGGCTGCTCTACCTCGGCTACGGCGTCCTCGGCGGCATCGGCCTGGGCATCGGCTACATCTCGCCGGTGTCCACGCTGATCAAGTGGTTCCCCGACCGGCCCGGCCTGGCCACCGGCATGGCGATCATGGGCTTCGGTGGGGGTGCGCTGATCGCCTCGCCGCTGTCCCGGCAGCTGATGAGCTACTACGACCCGAGCTACGACGGCACCGCCGGCACGGTGCCCAACGGCGAGGCCGTCGCGGCGCTGTTCTTCACCCTGGCCGCGGTCTACCTGGTCTTCATGATGTTCGGCGCCTCCATCGTGCGCGTGCCGGCCGAGGGGTGGAAGCCGGCCGGTTTCGACCAGTCGAAGGTCAAGCAGAAGGCGCTGGTCACCACCGAGAGCGTCTCGGCCGGCAACGCGATCAAGACGCCGCAGTTCTGGCTGCTGTGGACGGTGCTCTTCTGCAACGTCACCGCGGGCATCGGCATCCTCGAGCAGGCCGCGCCGATGATCCAGGACTTCTTCCGCAACGGTGAGACCTCGACCGTCGCCGCGACCGCCGCCGCCGGCTTCGTCGGCGTCCTGTCGCTGTTCAACATGGCCGGGCGGTTCGTGTGGTCCACGACGTCGGACTTCATCGGCCGCAAGCCGATCTACATGGTCTACCTCGGCGTCGGCCTGGTGCTGTACGTCGCGCTGGCCACCATCGGCAGCAGCGCGACCTGGGTCTTCGTCCTGCTCGCCGCGGTGATCATCTCCTTCTACGGCGGCGGGTTCGCGACCATCCCGGCCTACCTGCGCGACCTCTTCGGCACCTACCAGGTGGGCGCCATCCACGGCCGGCTGCTCACCGCGTGGTCGGCTGCCGGCGTGGCCGGCCCGCTGATCGTCAACAGCGTCCTCGACACCCAGGGCGAGCCCGGCAGCCTCGTGGCGGCCAACTACCGGCCGGCGTTGTTCATCATGGTCGGCCTGCTCGCCGTCGGGTTCGTCGCGAACCTGCTGGTCAAGCCGGTCGCCAGCAAGTGGCACGAGCCGCACCGCGACTCCGCCACCCCCGCCCCCACGACCCCGGAACGGAGCGCCGCCCGATGAGCACGCCCCTGTCGAAGCAGTCGGCGAGCGGGCAGCAGCCGGTGCACACGCCCGGCGGGCTGATCGCCTTCGCCTGGACGCTGGTCGGCGTCCCGCTGGCCTACGGGCTGTACCAGACGGTCAAGACCGCGGTCACCCTGTTCACCGGCTGACCGCCGGCACCCCCACCGCGCAGATCCGCGGAAGTGCACCGCGCACTTCCGCGGATCTGCGCGTTCAGGGCCGGCGCAGCGGGGCCAACGGCAGGTGCGTGCTCAGATCGGCACGGTTGCCGCTCGCGCTCACCCTCCCGTCGGCCAGGGCCTGCGCCCAGGTGAGTTCCCCCGTCGCCAGCCGCAGCCAGGTGGCGGCGTCGGTCTCGACGACGTTGGGCGGCGTGCCGCGGGTGTGCCGCGGGCCGGGGACGAGCTGGACGGCGACGTGCGGCGGCACCCGCAGCTCCACCGACCGCCCGGGCACCTGCTGGGCCAGCCAGCGGGTGCTGGTCCTCACCGCCGCACCGAGGACCGAGCGGGGCGGCTGCTCGGCCTCCCCGGCCAGCCACGGGCGGACGGCGTCGACGGCGGCGCGCAGCTCCCCGGCGGGGATCGGCCGCGCCTTCCCGGTCACCCGCCCAGCCCACCCACTAGCTGCTCGGGACCGCGCCCGCCGGGACCGCACCCACCGTGGCCTCCGGGGTGCCGAACAGGGCGGGCAGCGTGGCGGTCCAGGCGGCCCGCAGCTCGGCCAGGGGCAGGGTCGCGACGTCCTCCACCACGAGCGCGTCCCCGCCCGTCGTCCCCAGCTCGGTGACCGCGACGCCGGCCCACTCGGCCGTGGTGCGGACCGCCTCGGGGTCGGTCGTGGTGACGACGGCGCGGGCGCCGGACTCGCTGAACAGGGCGGTGAAGGCGTCGACGTCCTCGGGGCCACCCAGCCGCAGCACGGCGCCGGTGGCGTACCGCAGCGCCGACTCGGCCAGCGCCTGGGCCAGGCCGCCGTCGGCGAGGTCGTGGGCGGAGGTGACCAGGCCCTCCCGGCCGAGCGCGCCGAGCAGCTCGCCCAGCGACCGCTCCGCCCCGAGGTCGATCGCCGGCGGGCGGCCGCCGAGGTGGCCGTGCACGACCGACGCCCACGCCGAGCCGCCGAGCTCCGGCCTGGTCTCGCCGAGCAGCAGCACCGTCTCGCCGGCGGTCCGCCAGCCGGTGGGGACCCGGTGGCGGACGTCGTCGTGCACGCCCAGGACGCCGACGACCGGCGTCGGGTTGATCGCCACGTCGCCGGTCTGGTTGTAGAGGCTCACGTTGCCGCCGGTGACCGGCAGGCCCAGGTCGCGGCAGGCGTCGGCCAGACCGCGCACGGCCTCGGCGAACTGCCACATGACCTCGGGCTCCTCCGGTGAGCCGAAGTTCAGGCAGTTGGTGACGGCCAGCGGGCGGGCGCCGCTCACCGCCACGTTGCGGTAGGCCTCGGCCAGGTTGAGCTGCGCCCCGGTGTAGGGGTCGAGGCGGGCGAAGCGGGCGTTGCCGTCGAGGGCCAGCGCGATGCCGCGGTGGGTCTCCTCGTCGATGCGCACGACGCCGGCGTCGTCGGGCTGTGCTTGGACCGTGTTGCCGCGGACGTAGCGGTCGTACTGCTCGGTGACCCACGTCTTGTCCGCGCCGTCGGGGCTGGCGACGACGGCCAGCCAGTGCGCGGTGAGCTCCTCCGGCGTCTCCGGCCGCGGCAGGGCGGCGGGGTCGTCGGCCTGCAGGTCGTCGAGGTCGGCCGGGCGCTGCATCGGCCGCTCGTAGACCGGGCCCTCGTGGGCGACGGTGCGCGGCGGGACGTCGACGATGCGCTCGCCGTGCCAGTCGACGGTCAGCCGGTCGCCGTCGGTGACCTCACCGATGACGGTGGCCAGCACGTCCCACTTGCGGCAGACGGCGAGGAACTGCTCCACCTTCGCCGGCTCGACGATCGCGCACATGCGCTCCTGCGACTCGCTCATCAGGATCTCGGCGGGCGTCAGGGTGCTGTCGCGCAGCGGGACGGCGTCCAGGTCCACGTGCATGCCGCCGGTGCCGGCGCTGGCCAGCTCCGACGTCGCGCAGGACAGGCCGGCGCCGCCGAGGTCCTGGATGCCGGTGACCAGGTCCTCGCGGAAGATCTCCAGGCACGCCTCGATGAGCAGCTTCTCGGTGAACGGGTCACCCACCTGCACGCTGGGCCGCTTGGCCGGGCCCCCTGTGCCGTCGTCCTGGGCGTCGAAGGTCTCGCTGGCGAGCACGGAGACGCCGCCGATGCCGTCGCCGCCGGTGCGCGCACCGAACAGGACGACCTTGTTGCCCACGCCCTCGGCCTTGGCCAGCCGCACGTCCTCGTGCCGCATGACGCCGACGCACAGGGCGTTGACCAGCGGGTTGCCGGCGTAGCACTCGTCGAAGAGCAGCTCGCCGCCGATGTTGGGCAGGCCCAGGCAGTTGCCGTAGCCGCCGACGCCGGCCACGACGCCGGGCAGCACGCGCGCGGTGTCGGCGGCGTCGGCCCGGCCGAAGCGGAGGCTGTCCATGACGGCGACCGGGCGGGCGCCCATGGTGAGGATGTCGCGGACGATGCCGCCGACCCCGGTGGCCGCGCCCTGGTAGGGCTCGACGTAGCTGGGGTGGTTGTGCGACTCGACCTTGAAGGTGACCGCGTAGCCGTCGCCGACGTCGACCACGCCGGCGTTCTCGCCGATGCCGACCAGCAGTGCCTCGCTGCGCGGCAGGTCGCCGAAGCGGCGCAGGTGCACCTTGGAGCTCTTGTAGGAGCAGTGCTCGCTCCACATGACCGAGTACATGGCCAGCTCGGCGGTGGTGGGCCGGCGGCCGAGGATGTCGCGGATGCGCAGGTACTCGTCGGACTCCAGGCCCAGCTCGGCCCAGGGCTGCTCGTCGTCCGGGGTCTTCGCGGCGAGCTCGACGGTGTCGACGCTCATGCGCTCACGACCGCCTTCAGGACGCTGGTGAAGAAGCCCAGGCCGTCGGTGCTCGGGCCGGTGAGGTCCTCGACGGCGTGCTCCGGGTGCGGCATGAGGCCGACGACGCGGCCGTCCTCGCTGGTCACCCCGGCGATGTCGCGCAGGCTGCCGTTGGGGTTGCCCCCGACGTAGCGGACGGCGACCCGCCCCTCGCCCTCGAGCCGCTCCAGGTCGGCCGGCGCGGCGACGTAGCGGCCCTCGCCGTTCTTCACCGGGACGGTGATCGTCTGCCCCCGCCCGTACGCCGACGTCCACGCGGTGTCGGCGCGCTCGATGCGCAGCAGCTGGTCGCGGTTGCGGAAGTGCAGGTGGCTGTTGCGGGTGAGCGCGCCGGGCAGCAGGCCGGCCTCGCACAGCACCTGGAAGCCGTTGCAGATGCCGAGGACGGGCATGCCCTGCCGCGCGCGGTCGACGACGTCGCGCATCATCGGCGCCCGCGCCGCGATGGCACCGGCGCGCAGGTAGTCGCCGTAGGAGAAGCCGCCGGGCAGGACGACGGCGTCGACGTCCTGCAGGTCGTGGTCGGCGTGCCAGAGCGCGACGGGCTCGGCCCCGGCCAGGCGCACCGCGCGCGCGGCGTCGACGTCGTCCAGGGAGCCCGGGAAGGTGATGACACCGATGCGCACGGGGGTCTCTCTCAGTCGGTGGGGAGGTGCAGCTCGACGTCCTCGATGACCGGGTTGGCCAGCAGCGTCTCGGCGATCTGCTTCAGTTCCGCCTCGTCGGGGGTGCCCTCGACGTCGAGGACGAAGTGCTTGCCCTGGCGGACGCCGGTCACCTGGGTGTGGCCCAGCCGGCCGAGCGCGCCCAGCACCGCCTGCCCCTGGGGGTCGGAGATCTCCGGCTTGAGGACGACGTCGACGACCACCTGCGGCACGCAGACGAGGGTACCGGGCCGCTCGCGGGCGCCCGTCTCCCGCGCTCCCGCCCCTCCCCCCTTCCACGAGATCGGCGGTCTCGTGGCGATCAACGTCTGATGGCCACGACACCGCCGATCTCGTCAGCGCAGGGCCCGGCGGATCTCCGCGACCACCTCATCCGGCCGGCCGAGGACGTCGGCAGAGGTGAACCGCAGCACCGTCCACCCCGCGGCGACCAGCCTGTTCTGCCGGCGCAGGTCGTCGACGAAGACGTCGCGCTCCCGGTGGACGTCCCCGTCGAACTCGACGAGCACCGCCCGGTCCGGCCACGCGAGATCGGCGCGGCCGAGGAACGAACCGGCGCCGTCCCGGACGACGTGCTGCAGGTCGGGCGCGGGGAGCCCGGCCTCGTGGAGCAGCCAGCGCAGCACCGACTCCATCGGGGACTCGGCGCGTGGATCGGCGACCGGCAGCACCGCACGCGCTCGCGCGGAGCCGCGGCCGGTCGGCCGACGAGCCAGCTGGCGCTCGAGGTCTGACCGCAGGACCCCGCGGCGGAGCAACTGGTCGGTGACCGCGAGCACGGCCGCTGGCGCGAGGACCCCCGCGAGGTCCCGCCACGTGCGCTCCGGGGTCGTCACGGGGACGGGACCTCGGCGGGTGACGTCCCCGTCCGGCAACGGTGTGCGGTGGACCCGCCGGTCCCGACGGCTCTCGGCACGCGACGTCATGGGCACGGTGACGTCGACCCGCCGGTCCGACCGGTCCTGCAGCGGGACCTCCACGCCCCACAGGACCGCGGCCGTCGCGTGGCTGGCCACCGCCCCGGGCGGCGCGGTCAGCAGCACGGCGGCGAGCCGGGACCGCACCTCGCCCGACATCGCACGCGGCAGGTAGGTGTCCCGGGAGAGGCGCTCGACGCCGGCGTGGCGCAGCTGCCAGTCCCGGACACCCGCGGCCATCGCGTCGGACCTGGTCGCGGGGCCGGTGAGACGAGAGCGGACGGGGCGGGTCGGCACCCGCGCACCCTGGCCCAGGTGGCCGCCGTCCCGCTGACGCCGTCCACAGCTCTCCCGCGAGATCGGCGGTCTCGCGGCGATCAGCGCCTGATGGCCACGAGACCGCCGATCTCGCGGGAGATGAGCAGGGCTACGCGCCGGTGACCAGCGACCAGACGGCCTCGGGAGCCTCCCAGTGGGCGTTGTGGCCGGCGCCCTCGAGGAGCACCGCGCCGGGGTCCAGGCGGCGCATCGCGGGCAGGCCCACCATCGGGTCGGCGGCACCGGCCGCCAGCCGCAGCGGCGCTGCCGCCCGCGCCAGGACCTCCTCGACCGACGGGCCGACGGCGCCGAACGCCCGCGGGTCCAGCGCCGGGGTGAACCCGTCGGACGTCTCGCGGACGCCGCCCAGCGCCACCGGGTCGTCCGGCGCGACCAGCCCGGTGAGCCCGGCCAGCCGGAGGTGCCGCTCGGCGGCCTCCGCGGCGGTGGCGAACACCTGCGGCGGGCGGGCGGCCAGCGAGCGCGCCCGCGCGACCTCGTCGTCGGTCCAGTCGATCCTCACGCCGAGCGCGACGACGCCGGCGACCTCCACGCCGTACCAGCCGCCGGCGAGCACCGCGCCGACGACGCCGCCGAACGAGTGCCCCAGCACGGTCACGCGGGCCGCGCCGCACGCCACCGCGACCGAGGCGACGTCGGCGGCGTGCACCGCGTAGCCGTAGGGCGGCTCGGCCAGGGACGCGCCGTGCCCGCGCAGGTCCGGCACCGCCCAGGATCCCGGCCAGGAGCGCTCGACCAGCGGCAGCAGCCGGTCCCACACCGCCCCCGTGGCGCCCAGCCCGTGCAGCAGCAGGAGCAGGTCCCCGCCCGACCCGCCGGAGCGGTACGACAGGCCGGTCCGCGTCGACGCCACGTCAGCGGAAGGGGGTACCGGTGAGCCGCTCGTAGGCGGCGACGTAGCGCTCGCGGGTGGCGGCGACGACGTCGTCCGGCAGCTCGGGCGGCGGCGAGACGCGGTCCCAGCCCGACGACGTGAGCCAGTCGCGGACGTACTGCTTGTCGAACGAGGGCTGCGCGGCGCCCGGCGACCACGACGCCGCCGGCCAGAAGCGCGAGGAGTCCGGCGTGAGCACCTCGTCGCCCAGCACCAGCCCACCGGACGGGGACAGCCCGAACTCGAACTTCGTGTCGGCCAGCACGATGCCCGCCGACGCCGCGATCTCCGCCCCGCGCCGGTACAGCGCCAGCGTCAGCTCCCGCACCTCCTCGGCACGCGCGGCGCCCACCAGCTCGACGACGCGCGCGAAGTCGATCGCCTCGTCGTGCTCGCCCACCTCGGCCTTGGTCGACGGCGTGAACACCGGCGCCGGCAGCTGCGAGCCCTCGACCAGCCCGGGCGGCAGCGGCACGTCGCGGATCGAGCCGGTGCGCCGGTACTCCGCCGTCCCCGAGCCGGACAGGTAGCCGCGGGCCACGCACTCCACCGGCAGCATCTCCAGCCGCCGCACCAGCATCGCCCGGCCCGCCACGTCGGCCGGCACGTCGTCCGCCGAGAGCAGGTGGTGCGCGGCGCCGAACGCGTCGAGCACCGGCGTCAGCTGGTCGAACCACCACACCGAGAGCTGGGTGAGCACCCGCCCCTTGTCCGGGATCGGCGTGGGGAGCACGTGGTCGTAGGCCGAGATCCGGTCCGACGCCACGAGCAGCAGGCGGTCGTCGCCGGCGTCGTAGACCTCGCGCACCTTGCCGCGCGCGACGAGGGGCAGGTCGGGCATCAGGTCAGCGCCGCGAGCCGGTCGAACAGCGGGCCGAGCCGGGTGACGTAGCCCTCGGGACGGCAGATCTCGTCCAGCCGCGCCTCGTCCAGCGTCACGCCCGAGGCGTCCGCCCGGGCCCGCAGCGTCGCGCGGAACGGCGTCCCGCTGTTCCACGTCTCCATCGCCGCCGACTGCACCAGCGCGTACGCGTCCTCGCGCGAGAGGCCGCCCTCGACGAGCTCCAGCAGGACGGCGGAGGTGTAGATCAGCCCGCCGGTGGACTCGAGGTTGGCCCGCATCCGGTCGGCGTCCACGACCAGCCCGGCGACCAGCCCGGTGGTCAGGTGCAGCAGGTAGTCGGTGGTGATCGCGGCGTCGGGCAGGAACACCCGCTCGGTGGAGGAGTGCGAGATGTCGCGCTCGTGCCACAGCGGGATGCCCTCCATCACCGGGACGACGGCGGCGCGCACCACCCGGGCGAGCCCGGCGATGCGCTCGGAGCGGATCGGGTTCTTCTTGTGCGGCATCGCACTGGAGCCCTTCTGGCCGGAGCCGAAGGCCTCCGACAGCTCCCGCACCTCGGTGCGCTGCCCGTGCCGCACCTCGAGGGCGATCGCCTCGCAGACGGTGGCGATCACGGCGAGGGCGGCGACCCACTCGCTGATCGAGTCGCGGATGACCACCTGCGTGGACGCGTCGGCCGGCGCGAGGTCCAGCGCCTGCGCCACCGCGACCTCCACCGACGGGTCGACCAGCGAGTACGTGCCGACGGCGCCGGAGATGGCGACGACGCCCACGCGGGCGCGAGCCGCCCGCAGCCGGTCCCGCGAGCGGGCCACCGCGAAGGCCAGGTCGGCGACCCGGTGACCCCACACGTCGGGCTCGGCGTGCACGCCGTGCGTGCGGCCGACCCTGATCGTGCCGCGGTGGGCCAGGCCGTGGTCGCGCAGGACGGCGACCAGCCGGTCGGCCTTGGCCAGCAGGACGTCGGTGGCCTCGGTGAGCTGGACGGCGAGCGCGGTGTCGAGCAGGTCCGACGACGTCATGCCGTGGTGCACGTAGGCGGCGGCCGACCGTGGCTCGGTGTTGTCCGCCCAGGCGGTGAGGAAGGCGATGACGTCGTGCTGCGTCGTCTCCTCGATCTCCGCGACCCGCGCCGGGGTGGGCGGCGGGGCGGCCCGCACCGGCTCGACGACGTCGGCGGGCACCCGCCCGGCCGCCGCGTGCGCCTCGAGCACCAGCGTCTCCACCCGGCACCAGAGCTCGTACTTGTGCTCGTCGCTCCAGACCCGGCCCATCTCGGGGAGCGTGTAGCGGTCGATCACGCGGGTACCGCCCGCACCCGGTCAGCTCGTCGAAGCACGTGAGCATCCTCCCGCAGGGCTAGCGTGATCGAGAACGGACCCCACCCACCTCCGGAAGGACCGCGATGCTGCGACGGGCCACCCACCTCGTCGCCCGGGCGCGCGAGCACATCCGGACGGCGGCCGAGCGGGACCCGCACGCCTGGCCCGAGCGCGACGACGACCGGGCGATCCTCGTCCACGACGACGAGGTCGATCCGGCGTCCCCCTCCGACGACGGCGACGTCCCCGACGGCGACGTCCCCGACGGGGACGTCGCCGATGGCGACGTGCCGCTGGGCAGCCCGGCGCCGGGCGCCCCGGACCTCGAC
Organism: Geodermatophilus maliterrae; assembly: GCF_041018925.1. Lineage (NCBI taxonomy): Bacteria > Bacillati > Actinomycetota > Actinomycetes > Geodermatophilales > Geodermatophilaceae > Geodermatophilus > Geodermatophilus maliterrae. Next base: position 29,262 of record NZ_JBFNXQ010000046.1, on the reverse strand, counting down.
GGACCGCTCGGCCCGGGCGGGGTCAGCGGACCACCCGCGGGCGGCCGCCCGCACCGGCCCGGCGAGCGCGGACGCCGGCTGCTCGGCCCCGGCCGGGACACGCCCCGCGGCGACGCCGCGGTGCCCAGCGGCCTGCGCACCGCCGCCGCGTACTCCTGGCGGCTGATCGCCGTCCTCGCCGGGCTCTACGTGCTGCTCTACGTGGCCGCCTACGTCGCCGTGGTGGTCGTCCCGGTGTTCGTGGCGCTGCTGCTGGCGGCCCTCCTGCAGCCGGGGGCGGCGGCGCTCATCCGGCACGGCTGGCCGCGCTCGCTCGCCGCCTTCGTCATGCTGCTGGTCGGGCTCGCCGTCGTCGCCGGGATCATCACGCTGGTCGTCCAGCAGATCACCGCCGGCTTCACCGACCTCGCCGACCAGGTCAGCGAGGGCCTGGTGCAGATCCGCAACTTCGTCGTCGACACCTTCCCGGTCACCCAGCGGCAGATCGACGAGGGCCTCACCGCCTTCCAGGACTTCGTCGCCGGCAACCAGCAGGAGCTCGCCTCCGGCGCGATCACCACCGCCACCACGGTCGGCGAGGTCTTCACCGGCGTCGTCCTGGCGCTGTTCACGCTGTTCTTCTTCCTCAAGGACGGCCGGTCCATCTGGCTGTGGCTGGTCGGCCTGTTCCCCCGCGACTCCCGCGCCTACCTCGACGAGGCCGCCCGCCGCTCCTGGCGCACGCTGATCTCCTACGTGCGGGCCACGGTCGCCGTCGCGATGGTCGACGCCATCGGCATCGGGATCGGCCTGGCCGTCCTGGGTGTGCAGCTGGTCATCCCGCTGGCCGCGCTCGTCTTCCTGGGCGCGTTCATCCCGATCATCGGGTCCTTCCTCGCCGGGACGGTCGCGGTGCTGGTCGCGCTGGTGACCAAGGGCCCGATCACCGCGCTCATCGCCCTCGCAATCGTGGTGGCGGTCATGCAGCTGGAGGGCCACGTCCTGCAGCCACTCCTGCTCGGCAAGGCGGTGCACGTGCACCCGCTGGCCGTCGTCCTCGCCATCGCCGCGGGCCTGCTCATCGCCGGCATCTTCGGCGCGCTCATCGCCGTGCCGGTGGTGGCCTGCGCCAACGTGGCCGGCACCTACCTGTCCCGGCGGCACGAGGGACCCCGGCCGCCCGAGCCCCGCCCGGAGCGCGCGCGACCGGCCGTGGGGGTGCGCGGCTGAGGGACGGCGACGATCAGGTGCCCTGATCGACGCGCGTCCTCCCCGACCGCCCACCGTGAGGGCGGACGCACTGCGGTGCGGGAGGACGCCCTGCAGGCCCCGCCACGAGCTCGTCAGTGGTGGGGGCGAAGGGTCCTCCGATCAGCCGGGGACGGCGATCCGGCCCTCGACGGCGGCCAGCGCGATGTCGCTGCGCCAGTGCGCCCCGGCCAGCCGGACGCCGGTCACCCGCCGGTAGGCCGCCTGCCGGGCGGCGGCCAGGTCGGCACCGGTCGCGGTCACCGCGAGCACCCGCCCGCCGGTGGAGCGGACCGTCCCGTCGGCGTCCACCGCCGTGCCCGCGTGCAGCACACCCTCGCCGTCGGCCCCGGTGACCGGATCGCCGGTGCGCGGCCGCTCCGGGTAGCCCGACGCCGCGACGACGACGGTCACCGCTGCGCCCTCGCGCCAGCGCAGCGGCGGGTGGTCGGCCAGCGTGCCGGTGGCTGCGGCGTGCAGCAGGCCGGCCAGCGGCGTCTCCAGCAGCGGCAGGACCACCTGGGTCTCGGGGTCGCCGAAGCGGGCGTTGAACTCCACCACCCGCACGCCGTGCGAGGTCAGCGCCAGCCCGGCGTAGAGCAGGCCGGAGAACGGCTCACCGCGACGGCGCATCTCGTCGACGGTCGGCTGCAGCACCGTGGCCAGCACCTCGTCGACCAGCTCGGGGGGTGCCCACGGCAGCGGCGCGTAGGCGCCCATCCCGCCGGTGTTCGGGCCGGCGTCGCCGTCGTCGCGGCGCTTGGCGTCCTGGGCGGGCACCAGCGGCAGCACCGTCGTCCCGTCGGTGACGGCGAACAGCGACACCTCCGGCCCGTCGAGGTACTCCTCGACCAGCACCGCCCCGCCGACGTCGAGCACCGCGCGGCCGTGGGCGAGCGCGGCGTCCCGGTCGGTCGTGACGACGACGCCCTTCCCGGCGGCCAGCCCGTCGTCCTTGACCACGTACGGGGCGCCGGCCTCGTCGAGCGCGGTCTCCAGCTCGGCGGGCCCACCCACGGGCCAGGAGCGGGCGGTCGGGACGCCGGCGGCGGCCATCACGTGCTTGGCGAAGGACTTGCTGCCCTCGATCTGCGCGGCCTCCGCCGAGGGGCCGAAGCAGGCGATGCCGGCCTCGCGGACGGCGTCGGCGGCGCCGGCGACGAGCGGCACCTCGGGGCCGACGACGACCAGGTCGGCGCCCCAGCCGGTGGCCAGCGCGGCGACGGCGACGGGGTCGGTGACGGCGACCGGCGCCGCCTCGGCGATCGTCCGCGTTCCGGCGTTGCCCGGGGCGCAGGCCAGCGCGGTGACCGCGGGGTCGGACGACAGAGCCACGCACAGGGCGTGCTCCCGGGCTCCGGAGCCGATCACGAGCACGCGCACGGACGGCGACCCTACCCAGGGGGACCTCAGCGCACCCGGTTCGGCTGGTCCCGCATCGCGCGGTGCAGCGCCTTGACCCGGGCGTGCTCGGCGGCGCGGGCGCGGGCGTCGGCGCGCAGCAGCTGGCGGTGGGCCTCGGCCTGCAGCTTGCGCCAGCCCAGCAGACGGGCGGGGTCCAGCCGCCCGTCGTCGATCGCCGCCGCGACGGCGCAGCCGGGCTCGGTGCGGTGCGCGCAGTCGCGGAAGCGGCAGCGGGTGGCCAGCTCGGCGACGTCGGCGTAGGCGGCGTCGACGCCCTCGTCGTCGTGGAGACCCAGCTCCCGCATGCCGGGGGTGTCGATCAGCAGGCCGCCACCGGGCAGCACGTGCAGCTCACGGGCGGTGGTGGTGTGCCGGCCGCGCCCGTCGGCCTCGCGCACCTCCCGGGTCGGCGCCACGACCCGGCCGGCCAGCGCGTTGGCCAGCGAGGACTTCCCGACGCCGGAGGGGCCCACCATCGCCGCCGTCCGCCCGGGCCCGATCAGCGCCCGGAGCGCCTCCACGCCCTCGCCGGTGCGGACGCTGACCGCCAGCACCTCGACGCCGATCGCCTCCTCCTGCACCTCCGCCACCGCGGCCGGGACGTCGTCGCACAGGTCGGCCTTGGTGAGGACGACGACCGGCGTCGCCCCGCTCGACCACGCCACGGCCAGGTAGCGCTCGACCCGGCGGGCACGCGTCGGGCCCGCCAGCGCATCGACGACCAGCACCGTGTCGAGGTTGGCGGCCACCACCTGCGCGGCCGACGTGCGCCCGGCGACGGTGCGGGTGAACGCCGAGCGGCGGGGCAGCAGCGCGACGGCGAGCTCGCCGCGCAGGGCCACCCAGTCCCCCACGGCGGGCGCGCCGACGCCGTCGGGGTCGTGCAGCGCGGCCGCCGGGTGCACCCGCCGTTCACCGTCGGCGGTGAGCACGGTCAGCCGGCCGCGGTCCACCCGCGCCACCCGGGCCAGCTCGGTCCCGGACGGCAGGGGCTCGTGTGACGGGGGTGACCCGCCGATGTATGAGACATGCACCACACTCCGGATGATGGCGCGCAGGTCAGCGACCCGTCCTCCCATTTGTGCCCGACTCGCCCCCCGTCGTTCGCCCCGGCGAAACCTGGCTGGGGTGTCCTGGATCCCATGCACGCGATCGAGTCGCTCGCGACTCCCGCAGTGGCCCGTCCCCCCCGCGCCGTCGTCGTCGGGCACCGCGGTGCCTGCGCGTACCGCCCCGAGCACACGATCGCCAGCTACGAGCTGGCCATCGACATGGGCGCCGACCTGATCGAGCCCGACCTCGTCGTCAGCCGGGACGGCGTCCTGGTCGCGCGGCACGAGAACGAGCTGTCCCGCTCGACGGACGTGGCCGAGCGGCCCGAGTTCGCCGATCGCCGCACCACCCGCCGGGTGGGCCGCAAGCGGCGCACCGGCTGGTTCGCCGAGGACTTCACCCTCGCCGAGCTGCGCACCCTGCGCGCCGTCGAGCGGATGCCGCAGCTGCGGCCGCTCAACACCGCCTACGACGGCCGGTTCGGGATCCTGACGCTGGAGGAGGTCGTGGAGCTGGCCCGCCGCCGGTCCACGCGCGAGCGGCCGGTCCGGGTGCTGGCCGAGCTGAAGAAGCCCAGCTGGTCGGCCGAGCACGGCCAGCCGATGACCGAGCTGGTCGCCGCCGAGCTGCGCCGGCTCGACGCCGTCGCGCCGGACGGCACCGTCGTCGTCCAGTCCTTCGACGCCGGCGCCCTGCGCCGGCTGCGCGCCGACCTCGGCGACGACGGCCCGACGATGCTGCAGCTGGTCGACGAGGCCCCGGTCGACGACGCGCTGGTCACCAGCGTCGGCCTGCGGGCGGTGTCCACCTACGCGCAGGGCATCGCACCCAGCCGCGACCGGATCCTGCTGCGCGACGCCGACGGCGCGCTGACCGGCGTCTCCGACCTCGTGGCCCGCGCCCACCACGCCGGGCTGCTGGTCGTGCCGTGGACGCTGGCCGCGGAGAACGCCTTCCTGCCGCGGCACCTGCGGGTCGGCCCCGACCCGGCCGCGACCGGCGACGCGCGCGCGGAGGCCCGCCTGATGCTGGCCCTCGGCGTCGACGGCGTGATCACCGACAACCCCGACGTCGCCGTGGCCGCCCGCGCCGAGCTGGCCGCCGTTGCGGTCGACGCCGCCGCCTGAGGTCCCGGCTCGGCCTGCGCGATGATCGTGGGGCGGCGACTCACCGGAGCAGGTCGTGGACGACGACGTTCTCGTCGCGGCCGGGACCCACGCCGATCACGCTGATCCGCGCGCCGGAGAGCTCCTCGAGCCGGCGCACGTAGGCCTGCGCGGCGGCCGGCAGCTCGTCGAAGCCGCGGCAGTGCCGGATGTCCTCGAACCAGCCCGGCATCTCCTCGTAGACCGGCTTCGCGTGGTGGAAGTCGGTCTGCGTCATCGGCATCTCGTCGTGCCGGACGCCGTCGACGTCGTAGGCGACGCAGATCGGCACCGTCTCCAGGCCGGAGAGCACGTCGAGCTTGGTGAGGAAGAAGTCGGTGATCCCGTTGACCCGGCTGGCGTAGCGGGCGACGACGGCGTCGAACCAGCCGCAGCGGCGGTCGCGGCCGGTGGTCACGCCGACCTCGCCGCCCTGCTTGCGCAGGTACTCGCCGCTGGCGTCGAACAGCTCCGTCGGGAACGGCCCCGAGCCCACGCGGGTCGTGTAGGCCTTGAGGATCCCGACCACCCGGGAGATGCGCGTGGGTCCGATGCCGCTGCCGGTGGCCGCGCCGCCGGCGGTCGGGTTGGACGACGTGACGAACGGATAGGTGCCGTGGTCGACGTCGAGCAGCGTGCCCTGCGAGCCCTCCAGCAGCACCCACTCACCCGCGTCGAGGGCCGTGCCCAGCAGCAGCCGCGTGTCGGCGATGCGGCCCTTGAGCTGCTCGGCGTAGCCGGCGTACTCCTCGACCACCTCGTCGACGTCGATGGCCTTGCGGTTGTAGACCTTGACCAGGACCTGGTTCTTCTCCACCAGGGTGCCCTCGAGCTTCTGCCGCAGGATCGACAGGTCGAGCAGGTCGGCCACCCGGATGCCGGTGCGGGCCACCTTGTCGCCGTAGGCCGGGCCGATGCCGCGGCCGGTGGTGCCGATCTTGCGCTTGCCGAGGAACCGCTCGGTGACCCGGTCGAGGGCCCGGTGGTGCGGCATGATCAGGTGCGCGTCGGCCGAGAGCACCAGGCGGGAGGTGTCGACGCCGCGCTCCTCGAGACCGGCGAGCTCACCGATGAGCACCTGCGGGTCGACGACGACGCCGTTGCCGATGACCGGCGTGCAGCCCGGGGTGAGGATCCCCGACGGGATCAGGTGGAGGGCGTAGCGCTCGCCGTCGGGCGTGATCACCGTGTGCCCGGCGTTGTTGCCGCCCTGGTAGCGGACCACGTAGGGCACGCGGCCCCCGAGCAGGTCGGTGGCCTTGCCCTTGCCCTCGTCGCCCCACTGGGCGCCGATCAGCACGACTGCCGGCATCGGGTGGTGGACCCCTTCGTCGTCGACACCGGCAGCGACCGGTCTGTCGGTGGCAGGGTATCGGCATGTCCCTCGTCGAGTTCGACCTGCGCGGTCTCGAGCCCGGTCAGGCGCCCGAGCGGGCCGTCGTCGCGGAGGCGGCGGGAGCGGGGGCGCTGCTGGTGCGGGGACCGGTGGCGGCGCTCGCGGCGGTCCTCGCCACCCTGCACGGCGCCGGCCGGACCGCCGAGGTGCCCGTCTCGTGGGAGCCCGCCGAGGACAGTTCGTCGCGGGGGCTGGCCCGCGACCTCGGCGTCGGTACCGGCGGCGAGCGCGAGATGACGCTGGTCCGCGACGACCACGGCGGCGTCCTGCTCCAGCACGGCCGTTACGAGGCGGCCGAGCAGGGCCGGCTGCCGCTCGCCGCGCGGCTCGGCGTCCAGGCCCACCACGACGACGCCCGGGTGGCCGACGGGATGGTCGCGCGGATCGACGTGCGCCCCGACTGGCGGGCCGTCGACACCCTGCGGGTGGTCGTCACCCCGCAGCTCCTGCGCCCGCCGCGGCGCAGCACCGGCCGGGCGCTGCAGCTGGCCAGCGACCCCGCGCGGGTCACCCGGGACGGCGTCCCGTACCCCCGGCCGGTCACCCGCTGGACCTGGTACGCCGACGACCGGGTGCGCTGGCGCCTGCGTCCCTGAAGGACCCCGCTGCACCCACGCCGCCGTCGTGGAGACTGAGGGCACCGAGCCGAGGAGGACCCCTGCGCCCGTTCCCGCCCGCGCCCGGGGTGGCGTGCCGGTGACCGCCGACCGTCTGCCCTTCGCCCGTCGTCTGGCACCGCCGCGGCAGCGGCTGCTCGACCGGGTGCTGGTGCGCCCCAGCCTGCCTGCGGTGCTGGGACTGGTGGTCGTCGTCCTCGTCTTCGGGCTGCGGGTGCCGGAGCTGCTCTCGGTCGGGGGCCTGGCCGGCGTCCTGGACGCCGCCGCGCTGCTGGGCATCGGCGGGGTCGCCGTGGGACTGCTCCTGGTGGGCGGCCACTTCGACCTCTCGATCGGCACGCTCGCGGTGTCCGGTGCCGTCCTCACCGGGATCCTCGCCGGGCCGGCCGAGTGGGGCGTCTGGCCGGCACTCGCCACGTCACTGGCCGCCGTGCTGGCGGTGGGCCTGGTCAACGGGTGGCTCGTCGTCCGGACCGGACTGCCCAGCTTCCTGGTCACCCTCGCCACGGCGCTGGTGCTGCAGGGCGTGACGTTGGCGGGGCTGCCGCTGGTGGCAGGCGCCCCACGGGTCAGCGGCCTGGACGAGGCACCCGGCTGGGCCTCGGCGTCGGCGCTGTTCGGGTCGACGGCGGAGATCGGCGGCGGCGTGTTCTCCGTCGCGCTGCTGTGGTGGGTCGCGCTCACCGCCGGTGCCGGCTGGCTGCTGTGGCACACCCGCTTCGGCAACGCGGTGCTGTCGATGGGCGGGTCCCGCACGGCCGCCCGCGAGCTGGGCGTGCCGGTGCCCCGGACGACGCTGGTCCTCTACGCCCTGACCGCGGCGGCCGCCTGGCTGCTCGGCACGCTGGCCCTGGTGCCGGCGGCCAGCGTGGCCGCGACGCCGGCGCTGGCCACGGCGATCGACTTCGTGGTGGTCGCGGTCATCGGCGGTTGCCTGCTGACCGGCGGCTACGGGTCGATGGCCGGTGCCGCGGCGGGCGCGCTGCTCTACGCCGTCGCCCGCCGGGGCGTGGAGCTCTCCGGCTGGGACCCGCGCTGGTCCCAGGCGCTGCTGGGTGTCCTGCTGCTGGTCGCGCTGCTGGTGAGCGGGGTGGTCCGCGGCCGGCTGCGGGCCGCGCCACGGTCGTGATGTGGCGGTCGTGATGTGGCGGTCGTGAGGTGGCGGTCGTGACCGGACCGGCGGACGGCGTGCCGCCGGTGCTGGAGCTGCGCGGGCTGACCGTCCGCTTCGGCAGCGTGGCCGCGCTCGACCGGGTCGGCGTCGCGCTGGACGGCGGGCGGATCACCTGCGTGCTCGGCGAGAACGGCTCGGGCAAGTCGACGCTGGTCTCGGTGCTGTCCGGGCTGGCGCGGCACGACGAGGGCGAGCTGCTGCTCGACGGCGTCCCGGTGCGCTTCCGGGACCCCCGTGCGGCGCGGGCCGCCGGGATCGCCACGGTGTGGCAGGACCTCGCCGTCGCGCCGCTGCTGTCGGTCTGGCGCAACTTCTGCCTCGGCGCGGAGCCGACCCGCGGGGCGTGGCCGCTGCGCCGGCTCGACCGCGACGCCGGGCGGGAGACCACCGTGCGGGCGCTGGAGCGGGTCGGCGTCACGGGGGTCGACCCCGACCGCCCGGCCAGCGCGATGCGCGCCGGGGAGCGGCAGAGCCTGGCCATCGCGCGGGCCCTGCACTTCGGTGCCCGGGCGCTGGTGCTCGACGAGCCGACCGCGCCGATGACCATCGCCCAGCAGACGCTGGTCGGCCAGGCCGTGCTGCGCGCGCGGGCCGAGGGCCTCGCCGTCGTGCTGGTGACGCACAACCCGCGCTACGCGCACCTGGTCGGCGACCGCTACCTGCTGCTGGCCCGCGGCCAGGTGGCCGGTGACCTCACCCGCGCCGACGTCGACGCCGACGACCTCACCCGGCTGATGGCCGGCGGCGAGGAGCTCACCGCTCTCACCACCCGCCTGCACGAGCTGCACCCCGAGCTCGGCGAGCGCTGAGTCCGTGCACCTCCGCGGAGGTGCACGGACTCAGCGACGGGTCAGGTGAAGACGCTGACGCCGCCGGGACCCACGAGCAGGCCGACGACGATCAGCACGATCCCCCAGAGCAGTTGCCGGCGGACGATCGCGAGGATGCCGGCGATCACCAGGACGACAGCGAGGATCCAGAGCAGTGTTTCCACGTGCCACCTCCCATGACCCGGGCACGAGCGCCCGGGACAGGGAGTGTGGCCCTGACCAGGCTCTTCAGCTAGTCGTGCACTTCCGCGGAAGTGCAGGACCCCGCTCAGGCGGCGAGCGACGGGTCGCAGTCGCGCAGCAGCTGGGTGCAGCGCTCCTGCTCGTCGACCTCGCCGATCGCCTCGGCGGCGCGGGCGAGGACGGTGACGCAGCGCAGGAAGCCCCGGTTGGGCTCGTGCGACCACGGCACCGGGCCGTAGCCCTTCCAGCCGTTCCTGCGCAGCGCGTCGAGGCCGCGGTGGTAGCCGGTGCGGGCGTAGGCGTAGGCCTCGATGGTGCGGCCGCCGTCGATCGCGCCCTCGGCCAGGGCCGCCCAGGCCGCGCTGGCCCGCGGGTGCGCCGCGGCCACCTCGGCGGGGTCGGTGCCGGCGGCCAGCGCGGCCTCCGCCTCCGGGTCACCGGGCAGCAGCGTGGCCGGCGGCTCGCCCAGCAGGTTGTGACCGTGGGTCACGCTCACGCCCCCTTCGACTGACCGGCCGAGAGCAGGTCCTCGCAGGCCTGCACGATGCGGGCGGCCATGCTGGTCTCGGCCAGCTTCATGTAGGTGCGCGGGTCGTAGGTCTTCTTGTTGCCGACCTCGCCGTCGATCTTGAGCACGCCGTCGTAGTTGCTGAACATGTGCCCGGCGATCGGCCGGGTGAAGGCGTACTGGGTGTCGGTGTCGACGTTCATCTTCACGACGCCGTAGGACAGCGCCTCGCGGATCTCCTCCTGCGCGGAGCCCGACCCGCCGTGGAAGACGAAGTTGAACGGCTTGGCACCGTCCCCGAGGCCCAGCTCGGCGGCGACGACCTCCTGGCCCTGCTTGAGGATCTCCGGCCGCAGCTTGACGTTGCCCGGCTTGTAGACGCCGTGCACGTTGCCGAAGGTCGCGGCGAGCAGGTAGACGCCCTTCTCGCCCAGGCCGAGGGTCTTGGCGGTGGCCACGAAGTCGCCGGGCGCGGTGTAGAGCTTGTCGTTGATGTCGTGGCTGACGCCGTCCTCCTCACCGCCGACGACGCCGATCTCCAGCTCGAGGACGATCTTGGCGGCCGCGCACTTCCCGATCAGCTCGTCGGCGATCTGCAGGTTCTCGTCGAGGTCGATGGCCGAGCCGTCCCACATGTGCGACTGGAACAGCGGCGCCTGACCGGCGTCGACCCGGTCCTTGGACAGGGCGATCAGCGGGCGGACGTAGGAGTCCAGCTTGTCCTTGGGGCAGTGGTCGGTGTGCAGCGCCACGTTGACCGGGTACTTCTCGGCGACGACGTGGGCGAACTCGGCCAGCGCGACGGCGCCGGTGACCATGTCCTTGACCCGGGTGCCCGAGCCGAACTCGGCGCCACCGGTGGAGAACTGGATGATGCCGTCGCTGCCGGCGTCGGCGAAGCCGCGCAGCGCCGCGTTCACCGTCTCCGACGAGGTGCAGTTGATCGCCGGGTAGGCGAAGCCGCCCTCCTTCGCCCGGCTGATCATGTCGGCGTAGACCTCGGGGGTCGCGATGGGCATGCGTGCACTCCTTGCGTCGGTGGCGGCGCTGGTCCGGTGGTCAGTATCGCGCCCGGCTGCACCGCTGCGACAGCCGCTGGTCGGTCTCCGGACGGAGCGCAGGCCGTGGGCGGCCCCCGGACACACGGCACCTGCGCTCGGCAGCTCACGCGCGGTCGGGCCCGACCGGGCCGTCGCGCAGCGCCGAGACCGCCTGGGCGGCCGCGACGAGCTGCGTCCGGTCCTGACCGACGGCCCATCGACGGGTCGCCCGGTCGACGGCGAGGGTGGTCCACCCCTGGCCGTCCTCCCCCGACAGGTGCACCAGCGGAGTCCTCCGTCGTGCTCGACGCGGCAGCGGTGGGCGGGGTCGCCCCGCTCGTGCAGCGTGCCCCGGCGGGTCACGTCCGCGACGAAGGAGGTCCACCGACCGGGCACCGCTCAGCGCCCCGCGGCGGACCGGCGCAGCACCTTCCCCGGGTTCAGCAGGCCGGCCGGGTCGAGGGCGTCCTTGATCGAGCGCTGCACGTCCACCGACACCGGGCCGGCCTCGCGCTCCAGCCACTCCGCCTTGAGCGTGCCGATGCCGTGCTCGCCGGTGATCGTGCCACCGAGGGAGAGACCCAGCTCGAGGATCGCGTCGAAGGCGGCGACCGCCCGCGCCCGCTGCTCGTCGTCCTTGGCGTCGAAGACGATCGTCGGGTGCATGTTGCCGTCACCGGCGTGCCCCATGACGCCGATGACCAGGTCGGACTGCGTCGAGATCGCGTCGCAGCCGTCGATGAAGGTGGCCACCCGCGAGCGGGGCACGGCGACGTCGTCGAGCAGCACGTCGCCCAGCCGCTCCAGCGCCGGCAGCGCCATCCGCCGGGCGGTGAGCAGCAGGTCGCCCTCGGCGGGGTCGGGGGTGGAGTGCACGAGATCGGCACCGGCCGCCTCGCACAGGCGGGTCAGCTCGGCGATCTCCGCCAGCCCCGCCGCTCCCCCGGCGTCGGACCGGGCCACCAGCAGCGCCTGCGCGTCGCGGTCGAGGTCGGCCCTGAGCAGGTCGTCGACCGCGCGGATGCAGGTGCGGTCCATCACCTCGAGCATGCTGGGCACGACGCCGCTGGTGACCACCGACTCGACCACCTGCCCGGTCTGCGCGCTGGTGGCGAAGGTGGCCACGAGGGTGACCGGGTCGGCGGCCGGGGCGGGACGCAGCGCCAGGGTCGCCTCGGTGATGACGCCGAGGGTGCCCTCGGAGCCCACGAACAGCCGGGTCAGGTCGTACCCGGCGACGCCCTTCACCGTCCGCCGTCCGGTCCGCAGCACCCGGCCGTCGGCCAGCACGACCTCCAGGCCGAGCACGTAGTCGGTGGTGACGCCGTACTTCACGCAGCACAGGCCACCGGAGTTCATGGCCAGGTTGCCGCCGAGGGTGCACCAGTCGTAGCTGGCCGGGTCCGGCGGGTAGAACAGCCCCTCCGCGGCGACGGCGTCGCGCAGTGCCTTGTTGACCACGCCGGGCTGGACGACGGCGAGCCGGTCGGCCGCGGAGACCTCCAGGACGGCGTCCATGCGGGTCATCACCATCGTGATGCCGCCGTCGACGGCGTTGCTGGCGCCGACCAGTCCCGAGCCGGCGCCGCGCGGCACCACCGGGATCCCGTGCCGGCCGGCCAGCTCCATGACCGCGACGACGTCGGCGGTGTCGCGGGGGAAGACCACCGCGGCCGGGGTGCCGGCGTCGGCCAGGACGGCCTGGTCGCGGGCGTAGGCGGCGGTGACGTCGGGGTCGGTGCGGACGCCGTCCGCACCGAGCGCGGCGGTGAGCTCGTCGACCCAGGTGGTGGTGAGTGTCACGTCCTCACGGTACGGCGGCCCGCGCGGGGGCTCAGGCCAGGCCGAGGTCGGCCTGGGTGAAGGCGGCGCGGTACTCCAGGCCGGCGGCCTCGACGGCGGCCCGCCCGCCGCGGTCGACGACGACCGCGACGGCGAGCACCTCGGCGCCGGCCTCATGGAGCGCCTCGACGGCGGTCAGCGGGCTGCTGCCGGTGGTGGACACGTCGTCGACGACGAGCACCGCCCGCCCCGCGACGTCGGGGCCCTCGATGCGGCGCTGCAGGCCGTGCGCCTTGCCGGTCTTGCGGACGACGCAGGCGTCGAGGAAGCCCTCGCCGCCGGCTGCGGCGTGCAGCATCGCGGCCGCGACGGGGTCGGCGCCCAGGGTGAGGCCCCCGACGACGTCGTAGCGCAGGTCGCCGGTGAGCTGGCGCATGACCCGGCCGACGAGCGGGGCGCCCTCGTGGTGCAGCGTGAGCCGGCGCATGTCGATGTACCAGTCGGCCTGCTGCCCGGAGGACAGCGTCACCCTCCCGTGCACGACGGCGAGGTCGACGACCAGCTCGAGCAGGCGGTCGCGGTCGGGGTGGGCGGACCCGTCCCAGGGGCCCGCCCCGAGGGACGAGGGGTGGGGAGGGACGGGGTCCATCTGCATGCGGCCGACCCTACGCAGCGCACCGGCCCGGCTCCCGAGGGAGCCGGGCCGGTGCGGGAGCGTCCCGCCGCGAGCGGTGGGGGCAGGGAGGTCCCCGCTCAGGCGGCGGCGGGGGCCAGGACCTGGTCGACGATGTAGACGGTGGCGTTCGCCGTCTGCACGTTGCCGCAGATGACCGAGGCCGGGGTGCCGGTCACGGTCTGGGCCATCGTGAACGCCTCCCCCGAGCCCTCGATGGTGACCTCGTCACCGTTGAGGGTGGTGTGGGTGCCGGCGAGCTGGTCGGGGCTCAGGCGGCCCTCGATCACGTGGTGCGTGAGGATCGCGGTCAGCTGGGCCTGGTCGGCCAGCACGGCCTGCAGCTGGTCGGCCGGGACGGCCTCGAAGGCCGGGTTGGCCGGGGCGATGACCGTGATGTCCTGCGCGCTGTTGAGGGCGTCGACCAGGTTGGCCTGGGTGACGGCCTGGACCAGCGTGGACAGCACCGGGTTGTTGCTGGCGGCGGTGGCGACCGGGTCGTCGGTCATGCCGGTGAAGCTGCCCTCGCCGTCGGCGGGGACGGCGGTGCAGCCGGCACCGAAGGGCTCGTTGCCGGCCGGCTCGGCGGTGGTGCTCTCCGCGCTCTCCTCGGCCTCCGTGGTGGGTGCCGCGCTGCTGCTGTCCGGGGAGACCGAGCTCTCGCTCGCCCCGCTGTCGGAGCTGCAGGCGCTCATGGTGACCGCGAGGGTCGAGGCGGAGGCCAGCAGGATGCCGCGGGTCAGGGTGCTCTTCACAGGGGTGCTCCTCGGTCGTCGTTGCGGGAGTCCCTCCCGGCCCGTGCGAGGGGGTCGGGAGAGGCGTCTGCGGCGGGGGCCGAGACGGGTCTGGGGGTCCGGGCCTGGCGCCCTGCCGGCGGTGGCCGGCGGGGCGGGGCCGCTAGGTGGCGATCACCCGGATGGACTGGAGGCCGCTGGCCCCGTCGGGGAAGGGCGCGGCGCGCTCCTCGGTCTGCACCTCGCCGTCGGCCGCGGTGGCCCGGACGGTGAGCTGGTAGGCGCCGGGGGCGAAGTCGTACGGCAGGACCCACTGGCGCCACAGGTCCGCGTCGACCTGCGGGGACAGCTGCGCATCCAGCCACTCGCCCTCGTCGACGCGGACCTCGACCCGCTGGATGCCGCGGGCCTGCGCCCACGCCACGCCGGCGACGGGGCGGCGGCCGGCGGGGAAGCGCCGCAGCGGCGCGGGGGTGTCGATCCGCGAGAAGACCTTGATCGGCGCCTGCGCGGCCCAGTCGCGCTCGGTCCAGTAGGCGTCGAAGGCGGCGTAGGTGGAGGCCTCGATCTCGGTCATCCACTTGCAGGCGGAGACGTAGCCGTAGAGGCCCGGGATGAGCATCCGCACCGGGAAGCCGTGCTCGACCGGCAGCGGCTCGCCGTTCTGCCCGAAGGCGATCATCGCGTCCTCGACCTCCAGGGCGGCGCGGGTCGAGGCGCCGATCGTCATGCCGTCGCTGGAGCGGCAGACCAGTTGGTCGGAGCCGGGCCGGATGCCGTTCTCGCGGAGGAAGGCGCCGAGCGGGATCCCGGTCCAGCGGGCGGTGCTGGCGAGGGTGCCGCCGACCTCGTTGGAGACGCAGGTGAGCGTGATGTCGCGCTCGATGACGTCGTCGCGGTCGAACAGGTCGGCCAGCGTGTAGGTGCGCGGCGAGTCGAACATCCCGCGCAGGGCCAGCCGGTAGTCCGCGGGCCGGATCTGCGGCACGGTGATCGCGGTGTCCACGCGGTAGAAGTCGCGGTTGGCGGTGAACAGCGGCGTCAGCCCCTCGACCTGCTCGGCGAGGTCGGCACCGGGAGGCAGCGCCGGGGCCGGGGACGAGGGGGTCGGCAGGGTGAGGTCGCCGCGCGCGCCGCTGACGTCGAAGCGCTGCTGCAGCAGCCGGCCGCCGCCCCCGGTCACCGCGGCCGCGCCGAGGGCGACCCCGCCGGTGAGGAAGAAGCGGCGGCGGTCCATGCCGGCGCCCTTGCGGTCGGCCATGGCCAGCGCGCCGCGCAGCCTCTCGAGGACCACCTCGTCGGCGTGCCGTGCCGCCGCGTCGTCGGTCGTGGTCGCCCGGGCGTCGCCCTGTACGGGGGTGGGCAGCGTCAGGGACCGGACGAGCTGCGTCAGGGCGACCGTGCCGGCGAGGGCGCCGACCACCGACGGCAGCGCGTCGAGCGGGCCGCCCGCGGTCCGGCTGACCGCGGCGAGGGCACCGATCAGGCCGAACAGGGCGATGCCGGCGACACCCAGCCGGCGGGAGCGCAGCGAGACCAGGCCGACGAGCACCGCGTAGAGGGCGACGACGACCAGCGTGCCGACGACCAGGGCGATCTTGTCGTTCTCGCCGAAGGTCGCGATGGCGAACTGCTTGACCGGCTCCGGGACCAGCGTGATGACCGTGTCGCCGACGGCGACGACCGGCGAGGACGACGGGCCGACGAGGCCGGCCACGAGCTCGGCGACCCCGAGCGCCACCGCGGCGGCCAGGGGACCGGCCAGCGCGGCGAGCGGACGGCGCCCGGGGCGGGGCGACGCGTCCGGCCCGGTCGTCGAGGCCGGGGCCTCCTCGGTCGTGGTCACGCTCGGTCTTCGCGACCGGCCGCCCTATGGGTTCACATCCGCGGTAACGGTTCCGTAACGAGCTGTCAGCGCAGTCCGGCCTGCCGGCGCGCGGTCATCGCCCTGTACCACTCGCTCGACGGCCGCAGCGCCAGCGCGACGACCCCGACGAGCGTGAGGAGCAGCGAGAAGACGGACAGCGAGTCGAGGAAACCCGAGCCTGCGACGCCGCCACCGGCGCCGGACAGGGCGCTGAGGCCGAAGAGCACGCTGAGCCCGCCGAGCACCAGGAGCACGATGCGCGCCCAGTTGCGCCCCTGCCAGGCCAGCCAGATGAACAGCGCCTGGAGGCCGACCAGCAGCAGCCCGATCACCCCGCCGACGACGATCCCGGCACGGATGACGTCCTCGGTGACGGCCGGGTCGTCGGCGATCGCCACGGCCTGCGCGACCAGGCCGTCGATGTCCGAGAACTGCACGAGGGAGGAGATGACGCCGAGGATCAGCGTGGCGATGAAGGCCCCGATCCCCACGCGCACGGTCGTCGGCCGCTCGGGCGCCTGCGGCGCGAAGTGCGGGCCGGGAGCCGACGGAGCGGTGGCGTAGCCGTACGGCGGCTGCCCCTGCCAGCCCTGCTGCGGGTCCTGCCAGCCCTGAGGGGGCGGCTGCGCCTGCCAGCCCTGCTGCGGGTCCTGCGGCGGCTGCCAGGCCTGCGGGGGCGGCGGGTTCTGCCAGCCCGGCTGGTCCTGCGGCGGCTGCCATCCCTGCCGGGGGTCCTGGCCGCCCTGCCCTGAGGTCATCACTCACTCCCTGCTCGCCGGTCGGGTGTCCGGCGCGATGATCACCCGCCCCACGGAGTCCCGGCCAGAGCCGGGGGCCCATCGAGACCGGATCGATGGAGACGGGCAGAGGCCCCGCCGTCCCGGGTGGGACGGCGGGGCCTCGTCCGGTGCCGCCCCGCCGCGAGCACGGCGACGTGCTGGAACGGCCCTCCTGCGGGGCCCGCCGCGAGCGTGCGAGCGGTGGGGGCAGGAGGGTCCTCCCTCAGCCGCGGCTGACCGTCAGGCCCTCGTCGGCGAGGTCCTCGGGGGCGTCGACGACGACCTCGTCGCCGTCGCGGATCTCACCGGCCAGCAGCGCGCGGGCCAGCGGGTCGCCGATGGCCGACTGGACCAGCCGGCGCAGCGGCCGGGCGCCGTAGACGGGGTCGAACCCGTTGATCGCCAGCCACTCGCGCGCGGCGTCGGTGACCCGCAGGGTGAGCCGGCGGGCGGCCAGCCGGCGGGCGAGCACGCCGACCTGGATGTCGACGATCCCGGCCAGCTCCTCGCTGCCCAGCGCCCGGAACACCACGACGTCGTCGAGGCGGTTGAGGAACTCGGGCTTGAAGTGCGACCGGACGACGTCCATCACCGCTACCCGCCGCGACTCCTCCGGCAGCGACTGGTCGGCGATCAGCTGCGAGCCGAGGTTCGAGGTGAGGATCAGCAGGGTGTTGCGGAAGTCCACCGTCCGCCCCTGCCCGTCGGTGAGGCGGCCGTCGTCGAGGACCTGCAGCAGCACGTCGAAGACGTCCTGGTGGGCCTTCTCCACCTCGTCGAGCAGCACGACCGTGTAGGGCCGCCGCCGCACCGCCTCGGTGAGCTGGCCACCGGCCTCGTAGCCGACGTAGCCCGGAGGAGCACCGACCAGGCGGGCCACCGAGTGCTTCTCGGAGTACTCGCTCATGTCGATGCGGACCATCGCCCGCTCGTCGTCGAACAGGAACTCCGCCAGCGCCTTGGCCAGCTCGGTCTTGCCCACGCCGGTGGGACCGAGGAAGAGGAACGACCCGGTGGGCCGGTCGGGGTCGGAGATGCCCGACCGCGCCCGGCGGACAGCGTCGGCGACGGCGCGGACGGCGTCGGGCTGCCCGACGACCCGCCGGCCGAGCCCCTCCTCCATCCGCAGCAGCTTCGCCGTCTCGCCCTCGAGCAGCCGGCCGGCGGGGATGCCGGTCCAGGCCTGGACGACCTCGGCGATGTCGTCGGGGCCGACCTCCTCCTTGAGCATCGACTCGCCGGTCTCCACCGAGTCCTCGGCCGCGGCCAGGGAGCGCTCCAGCTCCGGCAGCCGGCCGTAGCGCAGCTCGGCGGCGCGGGCGAGGGCGCCGTCGCGCTCGGCCCGCTCGGCTTCCGTGCGGACCGACTCGAGCTCCTCCTTGATGCGCTGGATGCGCTCGATGGCCGACTTGTCCTGCTGCCAGCGGGCGGTCAGCTCGTCGAGCTGCTGGCGCCGGTCGGCGAGGTCGGCACGCAGCGCGGCCAGGCGCTCCTGGGAGGACGGGTCGTCCTCCTTGGCCAGCGCCATCTCCTCGATCTCCATGCGGCGGACGGCGCGCTCGACCTCGTCGACCTCGACGGGCCGGCTGTCGATCTCCATCCGCAGCCGGCTGGCGGCCTCGTCGACCAGGTCGATCGCCTTGTCGGGGAGGAAGCGGGCCGTGACGTAGCGGTCCGACAGCGTCGCGGCGGCGACGATCGCGCCGTCGGTGATCCGCACGCCGTGGTGGACCTCGTAGCGCTCCTTGAGGCCGCGCAGGATGCCGATCGTGTCCTCCACGGAGGGCTCACCGACGTAGACCTGCTGGAAGCGGCGCTCGAGCGCGGGGTCCTTCTCGATGTGCTCGCGGTACTCGTCGAGGGTCGTCGCACCCACCATGCGCAGCTCACCGCGGGCGAGCATCGGCTTGATCATGTTGCCGGCGTCCATGGCGCCGTCGCCGGAGGCACCGGCGCCGACGATGGTGTGCAGCTCGTCGATGAAGGTGATGACCTCACCCTCGGCCTCGGTGATCTCCTGCAGGACGGCCTTGAGCCGCTCCTCGAACTCACCGCGGTACTTGGCACCGGCCACCATCGAGGCCAGGTCGAGGGCCATGAGCCGCTTGCCCTTGAGGCTCTCGGGGACGTCGCCGGCCACGATGCGCTGCGCCAGCCCCTCGACGATGGCGGTCTTGCCGACGCCGGGCTCGCCGATGAGGACCGGGTTGTTCTTGGTGCGCCGGGACAGCACCTGCACGACCCGGCGGATCTCGGTGTCGCGGCCGATGACCGGGTCGATCTTCCCCTCGCGGGCACGCTCGGTGAGGTCGACGGCGTACTTCTCCAGCGCCTGGAAGGTGCTCTCCGGGTCGGCGGTGGTGACCTTGCGGTTGCCGCGGACGGTGCGGAAGGCGGCCAGGAGCGCGTCGCGGGTGGCGCCGGCGCTGGTCAGCACCGAGCCGGCCTCGCCGTCGGAGCCGGCCAGGCCGACCAGCAGGTGCTCGGTGGACACGTACTCGTCGCCGAGGGCGCTGGCCTGCTCGCCGGCGGCGTTGACCACGCGCAGCAGCTCACGGGACGGCGAGGGTGCGGCGACGGTGGCGCCACTGACGCTCGGCAGGCGCCGCAGCGCCGCCTCTGCCTTGGCGCGGACGTCGGCGGGCTCGGCGCCGGCGGCGGCCAGGAGGGGGCCGGCGATGCCGTCGGTCTGCTGCAGCAGGGCGACGAGCAGGTGCAGGGGCTCCAGGGCGGCCTGCCCCCGGTCGACCGCCAGCCGCTGGGCGGCCGCGAACGCCTCCTGCGATCGGGTGGTCAGCTTGCTCTCCATGGTCGGTGTCGTCGGTCCTCTCGTCAGGTGGTGGCCGGGATCCGGCCGGATCGGTCTCGACGGGTGCAACGAGCCAGGAGTTGAGTCTGTTCCACTCAACCCTCCCCGACCGGGAGGTCGCACCGGCGGGTTGCCCCTCAGGGGTTGACACCGGTCGCAACTGCATGCCGCACGACCTGGTTGCTCCTACACTGCTGGACATGACGATGACGCGCGGGGAGCCACAGCTCCCCGCACCGAGCGTGGCTCTCGACGACCAGCTCTGCTTCGCCCTGTACGCGGCCTCGCGTGCCCTGACGGCGCGGTACCGGCCGATGCTCGAGGAGCTGGGCCTGACCTATCCCCAGTACCTGGTGATGATGCTGCTCTGGGAGGAGGACCAGCAGACCGTCGGCCAGCTCGGCCAGCGCCTGGCCCTCGACAGCGGCACGCTCTCGCCGCTGCTCAAGCGGCTCACCTCGGCCGGCCTGGTGACCCGCCACCGTCGGGTCGAGGACGAGCGCTCGGTCGCCATCGCCCTGACCGACGAGGGCCGCGCCCTGCGCGACAAGGCCTTCGCCATCTCCCAGGACATGATCTGCGCACTGCACCTGAACGTGGACGACTTCGCCGAGCTCAAGCAGACGCTCAACGTGCTGACCCAGCGGGTCAACGAGGCGCCGCGCCACGTCTGACCGAGAGGTGGGTTGCGTACAACTGATCCGGGTAGTAGCGCGGGGTCCCGAGACGCCGGCGAGCAGACGCCGGCATCCACCCGACCGGAAGGCAGCGCCATGCCCACCCGTACCGCACGCACCGCATGGAACGGCACCCTCGAGCAGGGGTCGGGCCAGGTCGAGCTGAGCAGCTCGAAGGTCGGCACCTACGAGGTCAGCTTCCCCAAGCGCGCCGCCGACGAGGCCGGCGGCACCACCAGCCCCGAGGAGCTCGTCGCCGCGGCCCACTCCGCCTGCTTCGCCATGCAGTTGTCGGCCAACATCGCGGAGGCGGGGGGTACCCCGCAGTCCCTCGAGGTCAAGGCCGACGTGTCCCTCGGACCGGACCCGGCCGGCGGCTTCCGGCTGACCGGCATCACGCTCACCGTCCGCGGTGAGGTGGAGGGCCTCGACGCCGCCGCGTTCGACAAGGCCGCCCAGGACGCCAAGGCCGGCTGCCCGGTGAGCAAGGCGCTGACCGGCGTGGACATCTCCCTGGACGCCGCCCTCGACTGAGGTCCTCCTCGCTGCAGGGCAGCCCCACGACGACGGCCCGCCCCCTCACCGGGGGCCGGGCCGTCGTCGTGTGCGGGGCCGGATCAGACCCGGGCGGGCGCCCGCTCGCCGGACTCCCGCGACAGCCGCTCCTCACCGCTCTCGGTGCGCAGGGCGACCTCGCGGATCAGCACGACGGCCGCGACGGCGACCGCCGCGATGACCGCGGAGACCAGGAAGATCCGCCCCGTCGCGTCGCCGTAGGACACCCGGATGAGCTCCTGGACCGGCGCCGGCGCGTCGGCGAGGTCGGCCAGCCCGATGCTCCCCGAGCCGCTGCCGGCCGCGGCCGCCTCCGGCGGGAGCCCGGCGGCGATCAGGGTGCCCACCCGGCTGCTGAGCACCGCGCCGAGCACGGAGACGCCGATGGTGCCGCCGAGGCTGCGGAAGAAGGCCACCGCGGAGCTGGCCGCGCCCAGGTCGGAGGCGGCGACGGTGTTCTGCACCGCGAGCACCAGGTTCTGCATCGTCATGCCGATCCCCGTGCCGAGGACGAAGAGGAAGACGCCGAGCGGCACCATCGACGTCTCGTGGTCGATCGTCGCCAGCAGGCCGAACCCGGCGACGACGAGCAGCGAGCCGGCCACCAGGTAGCCCTTCCACCGGCCGTACCGGGTGATGAGGATGCCCGAGACGGTCGAGGAGACCAGCAGCCCGCCGACCATCGGGATGGTGAGCAGGCCGGCCGCCGTCGGCGAGTAGCCGCGCGAGATCTGCAGGTACTGGCCGAGGAAGACCGTCGAGCCGAACATCGCCACACCGATGGCCACGCTGGCGACGATGGCCAGCGTCGTCGTCCGGTCGCGGAACAGCCGCAGCGGGACGACCGGCTCGGCGGCCCGCGTCTCGGTGACGAGGAAGGCGACGACCGCCAGCGCGCCGCCGGTGAGGAACAGCGCCGTCTCCGTGGACGCCCAGGCGAACCGGTCGCCGGCCAGGGTGACCCAGATCAGCAGCGCCGAGACCCCGGCGGTCAGGAAGGCCGCGCCCAGGTAGTCGATGCGGACCCGCCGCTTGGTGACCGGCAGGTGCAGCGTGCGCTGCAGCAGGACAAGCGCCACCGCGGCGAACGGGACGCCGACGTAGAAGCACCAGCGCCAGCCCAGCCAGCTGGTGTCGACCAGCAGGCCGCCCAGCAGCGGCCCGCCGACGGTGGCCACGGCCATGACGCTGCCGAGCAGGCCGGAGTACCGGCCCCGCTCGCGGGGGCTGATCATCGCGGCCATCGCGATCTGCACCAGCGCCTGCAGGCCGCCGAGGCCCAGGCCCTGCAGCACGCGCCAGCCGATGAGGGTGCCGACCGACTGCGACAGCCCGGCCAGCATCGACCCGACGATGAAGACCACGATCGCGAGCTGGATCAGCCGCTTCTTGTCGAACAGGTCGGCGAGCTTGCCCCAGATCGGCGTCGACGCCGTCGAGGCGAGCAGGGTGGCCGTGATCACCCACGTGTACTGGCTCTGGCTGCCGCGCAGGTCGGTGATGATCGTCGGCAGGGCGTTGGAGACGACGGTCGAGGACAGGAACGCCACGAACATCGCCAGCAACATCCCCGAGAGCGCCTCGAGGATCTGGCGGTGGGTCATGCGGCCCTGCTGCTCGACCGGCGCCTCCGGCTCGACCGGCGGTCGCGGGGTGGAGGCGGCTCCGGTGTCGGGCTCGCGGGTGGTGGTCACGGTGCTCCTGGACGATCGGCGGTCGGAGGTGGGCGGGAGCGGCGCCGGTGCCGCGAGGGGACGGGACGCGCTCACGAGGCGGCCCCGAGGGGGATCTGGGAGGTCGCGGGGGCGGCCCGGTCGAGGTCGGCCGCCAGGCGCTCGAGCAGCTCGCCGAGCCGGCGGGCGTCCTCCTCGTCCCAGTCGGCGAGGGCGGCGGTGGCCCACTCGGAGCGCACGGCCCGCGTGCGGGCGAGGGCGGCGGCACCGGCCTCGGAGAGCCGGATGAGACTGGCCCGCCCGTCGTCGGGATCGGGCCGCCGCTCGACGTGGCCCTGCCGCTCCAGGGCCGCGACCTGCCGGCTGACGACGGAGACGTCGACACCGGTCCGTGCGGCCAGCGTGCTGCAGCGCTGCTCGCCGTCGCGCTCCAGCGGGAGCAGCAGGCCCCATCCGAAGGAGGGCAGGCCGCCGTGGACGGACTCGGCGGCACGCGTGGAGACGTGCCGGCCGGCGCGGACGAACTGCGCGACGGCGGCGACGAGCCGGTCACGGGTGCCGGGAGAGAGGGGCATGAGGTCCTCGTGACGAGGGGAGTGCTTGCAGACCGCAACCATACATTTGATTGGTTGCGGCAGACAACTTCAGCTCCGTGTCCGGTACCTCACGCCCGGGGCCGACCCGCGTCCTGCCGGAGCTCGGCGGCCAGCGCGGCAGCGGCCGACTGCAGGAGCGGCACCACCCGCGACACCGCGTCCATGCCCAGCCGGCCTGCCGGACCCGACACCGAGATGGCCCCGGCCGCCGACCCCCCCGGCACCGGGACGGCGACGCACCGCACCCCGGCCTCCTGCTCGCCGTCGTCCACCGCGTAGCCCCGCTCGGCGACGGACGGCAGCTGGGCGAGCAGCTCGTCCGGGTCGGTCACCGTGCGCTCGGTGCGCACCGGCATGCCGGCCTGCACGAGCAGCCGGCGCACCTGGTCGGCCGGCAGCTGGGCGAGCAGGACCTTGCCGACGCCGGTGCAGTGCAGGTGGACGCGCCGGCCGACCTCGGTGAACATCCGCATCGAGTGCCGCGAGGGGACCTGGGCGACGTAGACGACGCGGTCGCCGTCGAGCATGGCGAGGTTGGCCGTCTCACCGATCTCGTCGACCAGCCAGGACAGGTGCGGCTGCGCCCAGGTGGCCAGCATCCGCGACGAGCTCTCCCCCAGGTGGATCAGCCGCGGGCCGAGGACGTAGCGCCGGGACGGCAGCTGGCGCACGTAGCCCCGGGCCACGAGTGTGCGCACCAGGCGGTGGATGGTCGAGAGGGCCAGGCCGCTCTCGGCGGCCAGCCGGCTGATCGCGACCTCCCCTCCGGCGTCGGCCATCAGCTCGAGGAGCACGAACGCGCGCTCCAGGGACTGCACGCCCTCCGCCGCGCCGCCCGCGG
Organism: Geodermatophilus maliterrae; assembly: GCF_041018925.1. Classification (NCBI taxonomy): domain Bacteria; kingdom Bacillati; phylum Actinomycetota; class Actinomycetes; order Geodermatophilales; family Geodermatophilaceae; genus Geodermatophilus; species Geodermatophilus maliterrae. The sequence continues at coordinate 5,699 of NZ_JBFNXQ010000046.1, read as the reverse complement.
CCGCCGCACCGGTCGCCACCCCGCCACCTCCGCCCGGACCCTGGTCGCCTCGCGGCGGGGACGTGCCCCCACCCGCCTTGACCCCCGGCGACCGGGCGCACTACGTTCCGGACCGGTTGTTTCCAGACTGTAGACAGCTTATTCCACGATGCGGAACAGTCCCTGGTGTCCCCTCTCGACTCGCTGAGCAGACGCGGCGGCGGGACCATGACCGACCACGAGGACCCACACCGACAGGGAGGACCGTGAGCAGCAGCGCGGACGTGGCAGGCCTCGAGGTCACCCGCGAGCTGCTCGAGCGCCTCACCGACGAGGAGATGGAGGCCGTCGCGGAGTCCCGCGGCGACGCCCGCGCGCTGTCCACCGAGCAGGCGCTGGCCGACGAGCACTCGGACTCCCTGACCCTGCCCGCCCACGAGCGCACGCCATGAGGACGCCATGACCGCCATCGCCGAACCGGACACCTCCCAGCGCACCGCCGACCTGTCCGAACGCCTGCGGGCCGCGGTGGGCACGGAGCGGGTGCTCACCGACCGCACCCAGGTGCGCACCTACGAGTGCGACGGGCTGGCCAACTTCAAGGTCACCCCGGCGATCGTGGTGCTGGCCGAGAACCGGCAGCACGTCGTCGACACGGTCAGGCTCTGCTCCGAGGCCGGTGTGCCGTTCGTGGCCCGCGGTTCCGGGACCGGGCTCTCCGGTGGCGCGCTCCCCCGTGCGGACGGCGTCCTGCTCGTGACGTCCCGGCTGCGCTCGATCGGGGCGGTCGACGCCGACAACCGCCAGGTGACCGTGGAGCCCGGCGTCATCAACCTGTGGGTCACCCGCGACGCGACGCCGTTCGACCTGGCCTACGCGCCCGACCCGTCGTCCCAGCTGGTCTGCTCGATCGGCGGCAACGTGGCCGAGAACGCGGGGGGCGCGCACTGCCTGAAGTACGGCTTCACGGTCAACCACGTCCTGGGCGCCGAGGTGGTCCTGCCCGACGGCGAGGTCGTGCACCTCGGCGGGCGCGCCCCCGAGCACCCGGGCTACGACCTGCTGGGCGCGTTCATCGGCAGCGAGGGGACCCTGGGCGTCGCGACCGAGCTGACCCTGCGGCTGATCCGGGTGCCGGAGGCCGTGCAGACCATGCTCGTGGGCTACCGGTCGGTCGAGGACGCCGCCGGCACGGTCAGCGACATCATCGCGGCCGGGATCGTGCCCGCCGCCGTCGAGATGATGGACGCCCTGGCCATCGAGGCCGCCGAGGCCGCGGTGAGCTGCGGCTATCCCGAGGGTGCGGTGGCGGTGCTGGTCATCGAGCTCGACGGCCCCGAGGTCGAGGTCGAGGCCCAGTTCAGGCAGGTCGAGGAGATCGCGCGGCGGCGCAACGCCTTCGAGACCCGCATCGCGGCCGACGCCGCGGAGCGGGCGCTGATGTGGAAGGGGCGCAAGTCGGCGTTCGCGGCGGTCGGCCGGATCAGTCCCTCCTACTTCGTGCAGGACGGCGTCATCCCCCGCACCAAGCTCCCCGAGGTGCTGGCCGAGATCGACCGGATGGCCGACGAGAGGGGGCTGCGGGTGGCGAACGTGTTCCACGCCGGCGACGGCAACCTGCACCCGCTCGTGCTCTTCGACGACGCGGTGGAGGGCCAGGCCCACGAGGCCGAGGAGCTGGCCGGGGCCATCCTGGAACTCTGCATCACCTCGGGCGGCTCCATCACCGGCGAGCACGGGGTCGGCCAGGAGAAGCGCATGAAGATGGGCAAGCAGTTCACCGCCGAGGACCTCGACACCATGCAGCTGGTCCGGTGCGCCTTCGACCCCGACGGCATCGCCAACCCGGGCAAGGTCTTCCCGACCCCGCGGCTCTGCGGGGAGCGGCCGGGCGTCCGCACGGGCGAGCACCCGGTGCAGGCGGCGGGCCTCGGCGAGGTCTTCTGATGACCGCACCGACCGTCACCCGCCGGGCCGGCGGCCCCGACGACGCCATCGGCGGGGTGGTGCCGCGCGAGGTCGTCCGGCCCGGGACCGTCGAGGAGGTCGCCGACGTCGTGCGGGCCGCGGCGGCCGACGGGCTCACCGTCGTGCCGGTCGGCGGGCGCAGCAAGCTGACCTGGGCCGCGCCGCCGGAGTCCTGCGACCTGCTGCTCGACGTCACCGGTCTCGACCGCGTCGTCGAGCACGTGGCCGGTGACCTCACCGTCGTGGCCGAGGCCGGGGTCCGGCTGGCCGACCTGCAGGCTCAGCTCGGCCAGGCGGGCCAGCTGCTCGGCCTCGACCCGCCCGAGGACGGCGCCACGCTGGGCGGCGTGGTGAGCGCGAACGCGTCCGGGCCCCGCCGCCTGCACTACGGCACCACCCGTGACCTGCTCATCGGCACCACCGTCGTCCTCGCCGACGGCACCGTCGCCCACGCCGGCGGCAAGGTCGTCAAGAACGTCGCCGGCTACGACCTCGGCAAGCTCTACACCGGGGCCCACGGCACGCTGGGCGTCGTCGTCTCCACGACCTGGCGGCTGCACCCGGTCCCGCCCGCGCGCCGGCTGGTCACCCTCGAGCTCCCGGACGTCGCGGCTGCGGGGCCGCTGTCGGTCGCGCTGGCCCGCTCGACGCTCACCCCGTCGGCCGTGGAGCTGATCGGCACGGCCGGGGGTCCCGGGCGGCTCGTCGTGCTGTTCGAGTCGATCGCCGAGTCGGTGGCCGACCAGGCGCGCTCCACCGTGGCGCTGCTGGGCGGCGGTGAGGAGTCCGAGGACCTGCCCGACGACGTCGGCCGGCGGCCCGGCGGCGCGGACGACGTGCTGCTGCGGCTGGCCCACGTGCCGGCGGCGCTCTCGCCGGTGCTGCGCGCGCTCCCCGCCGGGACGGCGGTGGCCGCGCACGCCGCCACGGGGGTGTCCTACGCGGCCGTGCCGGCCGGGGAGGCGGTCGACATGCTGCCCCGGCTGCGTGCGGCCATCGCCGAGCACGACGGGACCGCGGTCGTGCTGCGTGCGCCGGAGGGTCTCGTGGGCCGCCTGGACCACTGGGGCCCGGTGGGGGACGCGCTGGACCTGATGCGGCGGGTCAAGGAGAGGTTCGACCCCGAGCGACGGATGTCGCCGGGCCGGTTCGTCGGAGGGTTGTAGATGACGGAGATCACGCCGGGCAGTCACGACCGGGGCGACTCGCCCCCGCCCGGGTCCCCCGGCGCCTCCCCGAACGTCGGCCCGGTGCGCGACTCGGTCGCCGACCTGCCGCCCGGATCGCCCACCGGGGCCGCCCGGGCGGCCGACGAGGCCCCCTCGGCGGTCGTCGGGGCGCGCCGCCCGCTCGACATCGGCCAGGACATCGACCTGCCGGCCGGCACCGGGGCTGCCACCGTGGGCACCTCGACCCTGCTCGGCCTGCCGGGGACGCGGCAGGCCGTGCAGCCGGCCTTCGACGACCACCACCCGCCGGACGCCGCGCTCATCGGTGACTGCGTGCACTGCGGGTTCTGCCTGCCGACCTGCCCCACGTACGTGCTCTGGGGCGAGGAGATGGACAGCCCCCGCGGGCGCATCTACCTCATGAAGGAGGCGTTGGAGGGCGAGCCGCTCGACGACTCGATGGTGCGCCACTTCGACCAGTGCCTCGGCTGCATGGCCTGCGTGACGGCCTGCCCGTCCGGCGTGCAGTACGACAAGCTGATCGAGGCCACCCGCCCGCAGATCGAGCGGCGGTACCAGCGGTCGCGGTCGGAGAAGCTCTACCGCGACCTCATCTACAACCTGTTCCCCTACCCGCGGCGGCTGCGTGCGCTGCGCGGGCCGCTGCGGGCCTACCAGGCCAGCCGGCTGGGCAGCCTGCTGACCCGCACGGGACTCATGCGGAAGCTGCCGGCGCCCCTGCAGGCCATGGAGTCGCTCGCGCCCAAGCTCGGCCCGGTGGAGCGCGTCCCCGAGCGGACGCCGGCCGTCGGCCAGCGGCGCGCGGTCGTCGGGCTGCTCGCCGGTTGCGTGCAGGGGACGTTCTTCCCCGACGTGAACGCCGCGACCGTGCGGGTCCTGGCCGCCGAGGGCTGCGACGTCATCGCGCCGCGGAGCCAGGGCTGCTGCGGGGCCCTGCCCGGCCACGGCGGCCGCGAGGAGCAGGCCCTGGACTTCGCCAAGCGGACGATCCAGACCTTCGAGCAGGCCGGGGTCGACCACGTCGTCGTGAACGCGGCCGGCTGCGGCTCGAACATCAAGGAGTACGGCCACCAGCTGCGCGACGAGCCGGAGTGGGCCGAGCGCGCCGAGGCGCTGGCCCGGAAGTCCCGGGACATCACCGAGTTCCTCGACGAGCTCGGGCCGGTGGCCGAGCGGCACGCGCTCCCCATGACCGTGGCCTACCAGGACGCCTGCCACCTGGCCCACGCGCAGGGCATCCGCGAGGAACCGCGACGGCTGCTGCGCGGCATCCCCGGCGTGGAGCTCAGGCAGCTCACCGAGGCCGAGCTGTGCTGCGGCAGCGCCGGCACCTACAACATGCTGCAGCCGGAGCCGGCACGGGAGCTCGGGGAGCGCAAGGCAGCGGCCGTCCTCGCCACCGGGGCGGACCTGATGGTGACCGCCAACCCCGGCTGCTGGATGCAGGTGGCCACGACGCTGGCCCGGATGGGCAAGCGGATGCCGGTCGCGCACACCGTGCAGGTGCTCGACGCCTCGATCCGCGGCGTGCCCGTCGAGGAACTGCTCGAGCGGGCCCTGACCGGCCCCGGCACCGCCCTGGCCAGGCCGGCTGCCGCCGACCGGTGACCGCCCGGCCGACCCCGTACCGCACCACCCGCTCCACCCCGTACCGCCCGCACCGCCGTACGTCCCCCACGCCCGTCTGGTGCCCTCACCGTCGAGGGAAGGAGCTCCGTTGTTCGAGCAGGTCGTCGACCCCGTAGGTGGGTCACTCGCACTGAGCGCCCTGGTGGCAGCGGTCCCGCTGCTCACCCTGTTCGTGCTCCTCGGCGCGCTGAAGGTCAAGGCCTGGCTGGCGGGGCTCATCTCCCTGGCCGTCGCGATCGTCCTGGCCATCGTGGCGTTCCGGATGCCGGTGGGGCAGTCGCTCCTGTCGGCGTCCGAGGGCGCGGCGTTCGGCTTCTTCCCGATCCTCTGGATCGTCATCAACGCGATCTGGGTCTACAACCTCACCGTCGCGACCGGGCACTTCGACGTGCTGCGCCGCTCGTTCGAGAAGGTCAGCCCCGACCAGCGGATCCAGGCGATCATCATCGCCTTCTGCTTCGGCGCTCTCCTCGAGGCGCTGGCCGGCTTCGGGACGCCGGTCGCGATCAGCGTCGTCATGCTCATGGCGCTGGGCTTCCAGCCGATGAAGGCCGCCGCGGTGGCGCTGATCGCCAACACCGCGCCGGTCGCCTTCGGCGCACTGGCCACGCCGATCGTCACCCTGGCCACGGTGACCTCCGGCGTCAGCGACGACGCGCGGCTCACCGTCGACACGCTCGGTGCGATGGCCGGGCGGCAGACGCCGATCCTGGCCGCGTTCGTGCCGCTGGTGCTGGTGTTCGTCGTCGACGGCAAGCGCGGGCTGAAGGACACCTGGCTGGAGGCGCTGGTCGCCGGCGTCTCGTTCGGTGTCGCACAGTTCGTCGCCGCCAACTACATCTCGGTGCCGCTGACCGACATCATCGCCGCGCTCGTGGCCGCGGCCGCGGTCGTCGCCGTGGTGCGCATGCGCAAGGCCACCTACGAGCCGGT
>NZ_JBFNXQ010000045.1:0-40054 GCF_041018925.1 Geodermatophilus maliterrae | reverse complement strand
GGCGGCGGCCCTCGGGGGCAAGCCGGCGGGCAGCGCCGACCTCGGCCGCGACGCGCGCTGGCCGGCGCTGGCTGCACGCGCCGCCGCCACGGGCATCCGGACGGCCACCTGCCTGCCGCTGGACACCGGCCGCGAGGTGCTTGGCGCCCTGTCGGTCTACACCCCCGGCCCCGGCGCCGGGCCCGACGGCGCGGTGCTGAGCCAGGTGGCCGGGCAGGCCGCCCTCGCGCTGCGGGCGGTGCAGCGGATCGAGCACCTGACGACGGCGGTGGCCAGCCGCGACGTCATCGGGCAGGCCAAGGGCGTCCTCATGGAGCGCTACCGGATCACCGCCGACGCCGCCTTCGGCATCCTCGTGCGGGCCTCGCAGGACACCCACCGCAAGGTCCGCGACGTCGCCGCCCTGGTCACCGAGACCGGGGAGACGCCGGCGCACCCGGAGCCCGGGGACCCCTGCCGATGAGCCGCGGCGCCCACGACTACGTCGTCCTCGACAGCGAGGAGGCCCACGCCCAGGTGGTGGGCGACTTCGTCGTCGAGGGGGTCCGCCGCGGCGAGTGCGTGATGGTGGCCGGGCTCGGCACGCGCGAGCCGCGGCTGTGGGCGCGGCTGCGGCGGGCCGGCGTCGTGGGCGAGGACTGGCAGCCGTCGGACACGACCGTCGTGCGGGTGGTCGCGCCCGACCCCGCGACGCTCCCCGACCTCGTGGAGAGCGTCCTGGCCGAGGGGTATGCCGGCGTGCGGTTCACCGGCGCCATCACCGCGGCCGGGGAGAACCCCTTCGAGGAGGTGATCGGGCGGCTGGTCGACGAGCGCCCGATGACCGTGCTGTGCCCCTACTTCCGCGATCTGCTGCTGCCGGGACAGCGGACGTCGCTGGCCGTCTGCCACGACGCCGAGCACGACGCGTCGGCCGAGTTCGACGACGGCGTCTTCCGGCTGACCCGGGTCGGCCAGGTGCTGCACCTGACCGGCGAGCTGGACTCGGGCAACGCCGACGCGCTGCGCGCGGTGCTGCGCACGACCCTCAGCGAGGACGGCGGGCCGGCCACCTGGGACGTCACGGACCTGCGCTTCATCGACGTCGGCGCGGCCGACTCGCTGGTCGCCGCGGCCGCCGGCCCGCCGGGGCTGACCCTCGTCGGGGCGTCGCGGCTGACCGCGCGGCTGGTCCGGCTGCTCGCCGAGCGGCACCCGGACCGCCAGGTGGCCCTGGCCGACGAGCCCCCCGGGGAGACGCCGCGGTGACGGCTCCGGCCGGGGCACCGGTCCACCGGTGCGCCTTCCACACCGGTCCGACCGAGGCCGGTGTGATCGCCGCGGCACTGTGCCGGCGCGCCGTGGCCGCCGGGTCCCCCGTGGTGGCCTACGTCGACGACGTCGTCCGGCGGGTCCTCGCCGAGCGGGTGCCCGACACCGCGACCGTCGTCTTCCAGGAGCGGCAGGTGCTCGTCGAGGAGGAGCCGGAGGCACTGGTCGAGCACTGGGTCCGGCAGGCGCGGCCGGGGGCGGCGGACCTGGTGACCGTCGTCTGCCAGCAGCCGTTCGAGCTCGCGCCGGACGTCGAGCGGTGGTGGGCCTCCGAGCACGCGATGACGGAGGCGGTCGCGGTGCAGCCGGTCGCGCTCACCTGTCTGATCGACACCGTCGACCACCCGGCGCAGGTCGCGATGGCGCTCGGTACCCACCCGGTGCTGTGGTCCGAGAGCGGCGACCTGCCCAATCCGGACCTGCGGGTACCGGGCGTCCTCCCGGCCGACGGCCGGTGCCTCGCCGAGGCGGTCCTCGACCCGCAGACCGGCGCGGCCAACCGCCGCTGGTGGTACGACCGGCTCGCGACGGCCGGACTGCCCGACGGCCGGCGCGACGAGCTGGTCCTCGTGCTGCACGAGGCGGTGACCGCCGCGGCCACGCTGAACGGGACCCCGGGCGGGGTCCGGGTCCGCCTGAGCGTGGCCGGAGACGCCACCACCGGCATCGCGGTGTCCGGCGAGGTGCTCACCCGCACCCCGTGCGAGCTGCTCACGCCGTCGGAGGTGCCCTCCGACCGGCGGCTGCTGATGCTCTGGCTGGCCGAGAAGGTCTCCCCGGCGGTGTCGCTGGCCGTGCTCCTCCACTCCGGCGGGTCACGGTTCCTCGTGTCCGCGCAGCCGCTCGATCGCGCCTGACCGCGAGCGGGTCACGGCTGCGCAACGGCGCGCCGGTCCCTCGCACCCCCCGGGAGAGCCACTCGTTCTGCCCGGAGGGGTGGTCGTGCGGTGACCGGGAGCGGAGACGACGACGACGGCGGCGGCGGGGACGTCGGCGGGGACGTCGCCGCGGAGTGGGGCGGCGCGGTCACCGAGGTGGAGCGCCCGGCCGAGGCGCGGGCGTGGGTGCGGACGCGGGCCGAGGCCGCCGGCTGTGCCGCCGGCGTCGTCGACGAGCTGGTGCTGCTCGTGTCGGAGGTCCTGGTGGCCGACGCCGCCCGGTCCCGCGTGGCGTCCGGCCCGCGGCTGCTGCGCGCCCTCCCCACCCGGGACGGCTTCGTGGTCGAGGTGTCACTGCCGGGGCCGCTGCTCCCGCTGCCGGATCGGCCCGCCGACGACGGGACGGCCCGGCTGGCGCTGGCCGCCGCGGTGACGACGGTCACCGTGCTGGAGTCCCGCCCGGGCGACGAGGGCGGACAGTGGGTGTGCGTGACGGTGCGGACGTGAGCCGGCCCCGGCCCCCGCGGCGTGCGGGGACCGGGGCCGGACGGCCCTCCTGCAGGGTCCCGCCGCGAGCGTGCGAGCGGTGGGGGGCACGGCCCCTCTGCAGGGTCCCGCCGCGAGCTCGCGAGCGGTGGGGGGCAGAGGGGTCCTTCCTCAGTCGGGCAGCAGCCGCCCGAGCAGGCCCTTGACCGTCGAGCCGACGCGGTAGGACTGCACGAGCCAGGCGTTGCACACGATGACCGCGCCGGCCAGCGCCGGGACGGCGGCCTGGGTGACCCGCTGCCGGGCCTGCCACTTCTTGATCTCCGCCGGGGTGCCGGCCGAGGGCAGCGTGGCGTCCTTGACCTCGAGGCTCCCGTCCCTGGCGGCCTGCTCGGCCAGCTGACCGATCTTCGCGCCCGAGTAGGCGGCGTACGCGGTGGCGCCCGCACCGGCCACGGTGAGCGCTGCCTTGAGGGTGCCGACCGTCGCGTAGCCCTTCTGCAGCGCCAGCCGTTGCTTGTTGCTGCGCGTCAGCTGCAGGCCGGTGACCAGCGTGGCCGCGATGCCGCCGAACTGTGCCGGCTGGAACCGCGACCAGGCGGAGCTGGCCACCCGGACCTTGTCGATGCCGGAGGTCAGGTCGCTGCCGGATTTGTTGACCCCTGCGATGCCCATGACCGAGCCGCCGAACCACAGGGCGGTGCCGAGGTCGTGCACCGACTGGGCGATGAAGTGGTTGTCCGTCGTCGTCGTCACGAGTGCTCCTGTCCGGGTGCCCGCGCTGGGAGGGCACGGCACCACGTCGAACCGTCGTCGGCGTCCCCGCTGCTCAGGGGCCGGTCGGATGCGTCGTCCGCTACCCCACCCGGGCGCGACCGGAAACGGCGCCCGGGCGGGGACGGGCTCACTCCGAGGCGCTGGCGGTGTTCCCCTGCGCCTGCTCGCTGCTGCGGGGGCCGATCCAGACCGTCTTGGCGTTGGTGAACTCGTACATGCCGAGCTCGGTCAGCTCGCGGCCGTAGCCGCTCTGCTTGACCCCGCCGAAGGGCAGCTCGGGGTAGCTGGTGACCATCCCGTTGACGAAGGCCATGCCCGCCTGGACGTCGCGGATGAAGGTGGCCCGCTCCTCGGCGTCCTCGCTCCAGAGGTTGCTGCCCAGGCCGTAGGGGTGGCTGTTGGCGATGTCGATGGCCTCCTCGAGGGAGTCCACCGTCCACAGCGCCGCGACCGGGCCGAAGACCTCCTCGTCGTAGAGGTCCATCTCCGGCGTGATCCCGGTGAGCAGGGTCGGCTCGTAGAACCAGCCCGGCCCGTCGGGGCGCTTCCCCCCGGCGGCGACGGTGGCGCCCTTGTCGACGGCGTCCTGCACGTACTTCTCCACGTCCTCCCGGCCGGACTCGGTGGCCAGCGGGCCGACCTGCGTGGCCTCGTCCATGGGGTCGCCGACGACGAGCGCGGAGAGCTTCTCGGCGAACAGGCGGGTGAACTCCTCGGCGACGTCGGTGTGCACGAAGAACCGCTTGGCGGCGATGCAGCTCTGCCCGTTGTTCTGGCAGCGGGCGGTGACGGCGACCTCGGCGGCGCGGTCGAGGTCGGCCGAGGGCATGACGATGTAGGGGTCGCTGCCGCCGAGCTCGAGCACGGTCTTCTTCAGCGCGTCGCCGGCGATGGAGGCCACCGACTGCCCGGCCGGGGCGCTGCCGGTCAGGGTGGCGGCGGCGACGCGGTCGTCGCGCAGCACCCGCTCGATGGCCGAGGAGCCGATCAGCAGCGTCTGGAAGACGTCGGCGGGGAAGCCGGCCTTGCGGAACAGCTCCTCGATGTAGAGCGCCGTCTGCGGCACGTTGCTGGCGTGCTTGAGCAGGCCGACGTTGCCGGCCATGAGCGCCGGCGCCGCGAAGCGCATGGCCTGCCACAGCGGGAAGTTCCACGGCATGACGGCGAGCACCACGCCGATCGGCTGGTGGACGACGTAGGCGTCCTCGGCGCCCACGGCCCCGGCGTCGGCGGGGCGCGGCTCGAGCATCGCCGGGCCGTGCTCGGCGTAGTAGCGCAGCCCCTTCGCGCACTTGCCGACCTCGGCCTTGGCCGCGGCCAGCGTCTTGCCCATCTCGGTGACCATGAGCTCGGCGACGGCGTCGGTGTCGCCGTCGAGGACGTCGGCGGCCGCGCGCAGCCAGCCGGCCCGCTCCTCGGGGCGGGTCAGCCGGTAGGAGCGGAACGCGGCGACCGCCCGGTCGAGCCGCTCGTCGACGGCCTCGTCCGACAGCGGTTCGTAGGTCTTGAGCGTCTCGCCGGTGGCCGGGTTGATCGTCGCGATCGCCATGTCGGTCCCCTCCCGTCGTCGGCGTGCGGGGTGCACGCCTCTCCGGGGATGAGCCCTACCCGGCCCGGCGCCGGTCACCCGCGCTCAGCCGACCGGCAGCCCGGCCAGGCCGGCGGCCAGCCCGAGGACGGCACAGACGCCGAGCGTGCGCAGCACCGACCACCGGAGGCGGAACAGCAGGACGGCGGCGACGGCGGCGATCACCCAGGCGACCGGCCGCACCGTGGCGGGGTCGGGGAGCTCCAGCGCCAGCCGCCCGACCCGCACGGTCCCGGAGAACAGCGTGTGGACGGCGAAGTACAGGCCGAGGCTGGCGATGACGCCGACCACCGCGGCGGTGATGCCGGTGAGCGCCGAGGACAGCGACCGGTTGCCGCGCAGCCGCTCGATGTAGGGGGCGCCGAGGAGGACGAACAGGAAGCTCGGTACGAACGTCACCCAGGTGACCAGCAGCGAGGCGAGCACCGCCGCGGCCCACGGGTCGAGGCCGCCGGGGGCGCGGAAGGCGCCGAGGAACGCGACGAACTGCACCACCATGATCAGCGGACCCGGGGTGGTCTCGGCCAGCGCCAGCCCGCGCACCATCTCCCCCGGCGTCAGCCAGCCGTACGTGGTGACCGCGGCCTGGGCGACGTAGGCGAGCACCGCGTAGGCGCCGCCGAAGGTGACCACCGCGGCGCCGGAGAAGAACAACCCCTGCTGGGTCAGCGTGCTGCCGGTCCCGGTGAGCAGGGCGACGGCGGCGACCGGCACGCCCCAGGCGAGCAGGCCCACGGCGAGCACGGTGAGGGTGCGGCGGGCGGTGGGGCGCTCGGCGTGCAGGGCGTCGTCGGCGATCACCGGCGGCGGGCCGTCGCCGACGAGGGCCTCCCCCACCGCCGCTGGCCGCCGCCGGCCGAGCACCCAGCCGCCCAGGCCGGCGGCCAGCACGACGAGGGGGAAGGGCACGCCGAGGACGGCCAGGGCGAGGAACGCGACGACGGCGATGGCGACGAGCGCACGGCTGGTGAGCGCCCGCTTCGCCACCCGCTGCACCGCCTGGGCGACGATCGCGAGCACCGCGGGCGCGAGCCCGGCGAACAGCGCGGCCACCGCGACGGTGCCGCCGAAGGCCACGTAGACGGCCGAGAGGGCCAGCAGCGCGACGACGCCGGGGAGGACGAACAGCCCGCCGGCGACCAGCCCGCCGCGCGTGCCGTGCAGCAGCCAGCCGACGTAGGTGGCCAGCTGCTGGGCCTCGGGGCCGGGCAGCAGCATGCAGTAGTTCATGGCGTGCAGGAACCGGCGCTGGCCGATCCAGCGGCGCTCGTCGACCAGCTCGCGCTGCATGACCGCGATCTGCCCGGCCGGTCCGCCGAAGGTCTGCAGCGAGACGAGGAACCAGGCGCGGACGGCGGTCCGGAACGGCGGCACCGCGGTGGCCGGGGCGGAGGGCGGGGCGGTGGCGGAGGCGGCCGGCGTCGGCTCGGTCATGGGATCTCCGTCGGGGGTCAGGCCGGCTCGCGGCCGAGCAGCAGGCGGCGGCGGACGTACTCGTGGAGGCCGTCGAGGAGCGGGCCGGAGACGGCGAGGGTGCGCTCGTCGTCTCCGGTCATCGACAGGCCGCGCAGCAGGACGTCGAGGCCCGGGGCCTCGGGGGCGTCGAAGCGGCCGTCGTCGAGGTCGGCCTCGTGCACGATCTCGCCGATCCGCTCCAGCACGGGGTCGTCGAGGCGGTGCACGCGCAGGATCGTCTCGAACGAGCAGTCGCCGCCGACGTGGCCGAGGGCCACGCCGCGCATGTCGAACGGCGTCGCGCCGGCCGGGACGTCGGCCGGGTCGACGACGAAGACGAACTCGGCGTCCGGGTCGACGAAGCGGCGGATGAGCCAGGCGCAGGCCGCGCGGTCGACGTGGATCCCCGCCCGGGTCGCCCACCTCACGGCGTGGACCTCCGCCCGGCGGGCACGGGGTCGCCGACCGATGCCGCGAGCGCGCGCAGCGCCGCGCCGGCAGCGTCCCGCTCGGCCGGCGGGAAGAAGTCGCGACGGCCGATCGCCCGCCACCCCGCACGGAGCCGGCGCAGCACGCGGGCCCGCTCGGCGTCGGGCCCCGCCAGCGCGGCGGCGCACTCCGCGGCCAGGGCGCGGTACTCCCCGGCCCGCGCCGCGGCCATGCCCGCGGCCAGCTCGCGCTCCTGGGCTGCGGTGGCCGGGCGCGCGGTCCAGATGCCGGCGCTGCCACCGGCGGCCGACACGTCGTCGGCCAGCCACTCCAGCGACTCCCGCGTGCGTGCGTCGGCCGGGAGGGCGACGACGCCGTCGGCGAGCTGGGCGACCCCGAGCCTGCGCAGCCGCCGCCACAGCGTCGTCCGCGGACCCGAGGGCTCGCGCGGGAGGCGGTAGGAGAGCAGCACCCACTCCCCGACGGCGGTCACACGAGCGATGCGACCACGGTTGCAGCAACGCTGTCCAGGCGAACCGTTCGCCAGCAGGCCCACGGCCGACCTCCCCGCCTGGGACGGGAGGAGGCGGTGCCCGCCCTGTGTCGGCGCCCAGGTGTCGTCAGGCGGCGGGTTGCAGGCCGGTGCCGGTGAGGATCTCGGTGCCGTCGGGTCGGCAGGTGCGCCACGGCCCGTCGGGTCGTCGTTCGACGCGGAAGCCGTGGTGGACCTGGGCGTGGTGCCGCTCGCACAGCAGCGCCGAGTTCCCCAGGCTGGTCCCGCCGCCGTCGAGCCAGTGGACGAGGTGGTGCACCTCGGCCCACCACGTCGGGGCACCACAGCCGGCGAACACGCAGCCGCCGTCGCGCAGCTCCACCGCCCGGCGCAGGTACCGGTCGGCCAGCCGCTGCTTCCGGCCCAGGTCCAGCGGCGCCCCGTCGGGGCCCATCACCACGCGGGACACGGTGGCGTCGCAGGCCAGCCACCGCGCGCGGGCGGCGGAGATGGTGGCGCCGAACCCCATGCGTGCGGCGCCCGGCCCGGTCGCGTCATCGACGAGGTCCGCCAGGTCGATCACCACGGCGATCTGCGGCTTGTGTCCGCGCAGCGTGGGCAGGCTGCCGGCAGCCAGCACGGTGTCGCAGACCTGCACCAGCGCGTCGCCCTGCCGCTGAGCCCTGCCGCTGAGCCCGGCTGCGCTCATCCCCGGCGGGCCGGTCGGCCTGAACGACGGACTCCACCGCCGCCTGCAGCTTCTCCCCGCCGGCGGCGTCGAGGTGGAACCGGCCGCTGAGCGACCCGTCGGCGTGCCGGGCCAGCACCAGCGCGCGGCCCTCGGTGGGCTCGGGCTCGGGTCCGTCGGGGTCCAGCCGCTGCAGGCAGTGGTGCACCGCCGCCTCCACATCGGCGGAGGGCGCCGACGCCGCGAGGACGGCCGGCGCGGCGTCCACGCCGAGCAGGTCGACGTCGTGTTCGGCGGCGCGGGCCAGGTTGCCCGGCTCAGCCACCGGTGCGATCACCGCGGCCTGCCCGGCGGTGACCGCCCCGGCGGCGCACGCGGCGGCCACCGCCGGCAGCTGCTCCAGCGCCCGCCCGACAGCCACCACCCGCCCGGCCTCGGCCGCGGACAGGTGCCCGTGCCCGCGCAACCACGAGGCCATCGTCTTCAGCCCGTCGTGCTCGGCGGCGGAGGTCAGCTCGCACTGGCGCACCGTGCGGGCCACCTCGGCCGCCAGCCGGTTCTGCGCGGTCAGCAGACTGCGGAGCCGCTCGAGCAGCTGCGGGCCGGACACCGTCGGCAGGTCGTCGGAGGCGAGGGCGTCCAGCGCGGCGGCCAGCTCGTCCACGACACCTCCCACCGGTTCGATCAGGCGTTCGAAGTCCACCGGACCCGCCGCACCCCAGCGACGCGAATCCCCAGGCCAGGGCCGTGTCCACGGATCCGCAGCACCCCTCGACGGCGGCCTCGCGGACCACGGCGCCGACCGCGGGACCGACCGGCGACCGAGCACCGACCGGACGGACCGGCGTCAGGCCGGAGCCGGACGGCGGGAGCGGAAGTCGCCGCGGCCGGTGTCGCGGCGCCAGTCGTCGAAGGACTCGCCCGTGAGCTCCTCGAGCAGCCCGATGTCGGTCAGCAGCGGCGCGAGGACGGCGCGGCGCACCTCGACCGGCATCGGCGGCCGCGTCGTGCGGCCGGCGTGCAGCGCGGCCACCAGCGGCCGCGAGACCTGCCGCCACACCTGCGGCGGCGCGTAGGCACCCAGCGCGGCACCGGAACGGACCAGCCGGGCCAGCACCCGGTGGCGGGGGCCGTCGGCGACGTACGGCTTGACGTTCTCCGGCGCCACCGTGTGCGCCACCCCGAGCTCGACCCCGAGGAAGGAGCTGACCCGGTCGAGCGTCTCGCGCGGGGTGTCGACCAGCTGCCGGTAGCGCAGCAGGAGCACCTGCTCCCGCGGCAGGAGGGAGTGGAGATCGCGCAACTGCTCGCCGTAGCGGCCGAGGCCCCGGTAGTGCCAGAACGGCGCCCACCCGGCGGCCACCCGCTCCGCCTCCAGCTCGACGGCGGTGGCGAAGTCGGCCTCGGGCTCCAGGCCGTCGGCGCGCAGGTGCACCCAGTTGGACCACGCGCGGTCCACCGGGTCGCGCACGATCGCGACCACCCTGATCCCCGGGACGTCGGCGACCAGCCGCCGCTGCGCCGCCCGGTCGTGCAGGTAGAACGGCGTGCTCTCCCCGCGAACTGCGCCCGCCGGCGCGCCGTCGAACAGCCGCAGGTAGTCCTCGCGCCGCCAGACCCACTCGCGGGCGCTGTGCGCGTCACCGGGGCCGCGCTGGCCGCTGCGGGGCGGCGGCCGGCCGTCGGTCAGGTAGTACTTCGGCTCCTTGACCGGCGAGAGGTACAGGCCGGGGTGGGTGGCCAGTGCCGCGTGCAGCGCCGTCGTCCCGGCCTTGGGCGCGCCGGCGATGACGAACTGCGGCAGCCGGCCTGCGTCGGCGCTCACGAGGTCCTCCCTGCGGACGGGCCGCACGCGGCGGCGGTGTACACACGGGGCCGGGCTGCCCCGTCGCGGAGCCGCCGACCCCCTCTCCCGATCGGAGCTGCCGCGTGACCGTGTCCGTGCCCCGCCCCCCGGCACCCGACCGCTTCTGGGCCGACGCCGAGGTCGTCGTCGAGCCCGAGGACCCGCGCCCCGGGTCGTGGGCCGGCGCCCCGTCGGCACTGCTGGTCGACGGCACGTGGTGGCTGGCCCACCGCCTGCGCCGGCCGGTGGGCGAGGGCCGCGGGTTCGGCAACGTCGTGGCCCGCTCGGACGACGGCGTGCGCTTCGACCCGGTCCTCGCCGTGGGCAAGGAGCGCTTCGGCGCCGAGTCGCTGGAGCGGCCGGCGCTGGTGCACACGCCCGAGGGACGCTGGCGGCTCTACGTCAGCTGCGCGACGCCGGGCACCAAGCACTGGCGGGTCGACCTGCTCGAGGCCGCCACGGTCGCGGAGCTGGCCACCGCCGAGCCGCGCACCGTGCTGCCCGGCAGCGACCGCGAGGCGCCGAAGGACCCCGTCGTCCGCTGGGACGGCGAGCAGTGGCACCTGTGGGCCTCGGTGCACCCGCTCGAGGACCCCGACGCCACCGACCGGATGACCACCGAGCACGCCACCAGCCCGGACGGCGTCGACTGGACCTGGCGCGGCACCGCCCTGGCCGGCACGCCCGGCAGCTGGGACGCCCGCGGCGTCCGCGTCAGCACCGTCGTGCTCGACGGCGACCGCACCTGGGCGCTCTACGACGGCCGGGCCACCGCGGAGGAGAACTGGGAGGAGCGCACCGGGCTGGCCGGGCCCGACGGCGCGGGCGGCTTCCGCCCGGCGCCCGGCGGCCCCCACCTGCAGAGCCCGCACGCGCCGCACGGGCTGCGCTACGCCGACGTCGTCGCGCTGCCCGGCGGCGGCGCGCGCTGGTTCTACGAGGCCACCCGCGCCGACGGCGCCCACGAGCTGCGCACCGTCGTCCTGCCCGGCTGACCGGCCCGGGCACGCGGGGCCGACACCCATCGCTTCCTCCTCGCCGGGGACCCACCGCACGCGGGGTCAAAACGCACCAATCCGGTCGGCTTGACACACTATGCCGTGCCGGGGTCCCATGGCCGGGTGGCTGCCGCCCCGACGCTCACCCGCCGGTCCGCCGTGGACCTGCTGCGGGTGGCCAGCGCGCTGTGTCCGGCCGGCTGAGCACCGACCGACCGCCACCCCTCCGTGCCGCCCCTGACGGGACCCGGCGCGTCCTGCTCAGGAGAACCCACACGTGACCTCGCTGCTGTCCCCTGCCCGGAACACCGCCCGTGCCACGTCGGCCGCCGCGCTGGCCGCCGCGCTGCTCGCCGCTGCCGACGGCTGGCTGCCCCGTGTCGAGTACCGGGAGCCCAGCCGCTGGACCGGCCTGCTGCCGACCGGTGACGCCGCCGACCTGCTCGACCCGTCCCTGCACGCCGACCTCGCCGGCGCCCAGGTGTGGCTGCTGTCGTGGCTGCCCGGCCAGGACACGCCGCTGCACGACCACGGCGGCTCCGCCGGCGCGTTCGCCGTCGTCGGCGGGGTGCTCACCGAGGACGTCGTCGGCGGTCGCCCGGGCGCGGTCCGCGAGGCCGCCACCGAGCTGTGGGCCGGGCGGGTGCGCCTGTTCGGGCCGCACCACGTGCACCGGGTGACCAACCGGGGCACACGCCCGGCCGTGAGCGTGCACGTCTACACCCCCGGCCTGTCGACGATGAACCGCTACGAGCTCGCCGGCGGCAGCCTGCGGCACCTCGGCAGCGAGCGCGCCGGGGTGGACTGGTGACCGGGCAGCGCCCGCCCGGCGCCCGGAGCGTCGACCAGCTGCTGGCCGAGGCCCGCGCGCGGATCACCCGGGTGACGCCCGCGGAGGCCGCGCGTCGGGTGGCCGACGGCGCGGTGCTGGTCGACATCCGGCCCCAGTCGCAGCGGGAGGCCGACGGCGAGGTGCCCGGCGCGCTGGTCGTCGAGCGCAACCACCTGGAGTGGCGCTTCGACCCGGAGAGCGACGCGCGTCTGCCGGAGGCCACCGGGTACGACGTCGACGTCGTCGTCCTCTGCCAGGAGGGCTACACGTCGAGCCTGGCCGCCGACGCGTTGCGCTCGCTGGGCCTGGCCACGGTGAGCGACGTCGTCGGCGGGTTCCGCGCCTGGGTGGCCGACGGGCTGCCCACCACGGGTGGCCCCGCCTCCTAGCGGGGTGCGGCGGCCACGGCGGAGAGCACCCGGAAGGTCCGGGCGGCCATCAGCCCGGCGTCGAGCTCGCGCACCGCCCGGGCTCGCGCGCGGGCGCCCAGCTCCGCCCGCCGGGCGGGGTCGGCGAGCAGGCCGCGCAGCGCCGCGGCCAGCGCGCCGGGGTCCTCGACCGGGACCACCACGGCGTCCTCCCCCACCGCCCGGCGGACCTCACCCACGTCCGTGGCCACGCACGGCAGGCCCTCGGCCATCGCCTCCAGCAGCACCAGCGGCAGCGCCTCGATGCGGGAGGACAGCACGAAGACGTCGAGGCCGGCGAGGAACCCGCGCACGTCGTCCACCCAGCCGGGGAAGCCGACCGGCAGCCCCGCGGCCGCGACGCGCAGCGCCTCGCCGTCGCGGCCGGCTCCGCCGACCACCGCGTCGAAGGGCACGTCCAGCCGGCGCAGGGCTGCGAGGAGCACGTCGAAGCCCTTCTGCGCCGTGAGCCGGCCGAGGGCGCCGATCCGGGGGACGGCGTTGCCGGCCGGGCCGGCGGGGTCGGGCGGCACGTCGGCGCCGTTGGGGACGACGTGGACTCGCGCCGGGTCGAGCCCGAGGTCGGCGAGCAGCTGCTCGCGGCCCTGCGTCGACGGGCTGAGCACGCCGGCCATCCGCCGGTACAGCGCGGCCAGCGCGGCCCGCTCCTCCCCCCTTCTCGTGTCGCCCACCAGGTGCAGCACGCCGACCGTCGGCGCCACGTCGAGTGCGGCGGCCACCGCGGCGGCGTTGGACGCCGGGTCGACCAGGTTGACCACGACGACGTCGGGGCGCTGGGCGCCCAGCGCCGCACGGGTGGCCGGCGCGGCGGCGGCGTGCCGGGACAGCGGGACGACGGCGCGCTCGACCCCCACCCGCGCGAAGCCGGCCGCCACCGGCTCGGTGCAGACCAGGGACGCCGTCGCGCCGCACCCGCCCGCCCGCCGCAGGTGGTGCGTGAGCCACACCTCCGCCCCGCCCCAGGCGTCGGAGTCCGACACGAAGGAGACCCTCACGTGCCCGCCAGCTCCCGCGCGGCGCCGGCGACGTCGGCCGGCGAGACGGTGAGCGCGCAGCGGAACTCGATGGGACAGGCCAGGTGCGGGCAGGGCGCGCAGGCGACCGTCGGCGTCAGCGCGCGGTGCCGCGGGCCGCGGTGCGCCCAGCGCACCGGGTCGCCGGGCAGGAAGACGGTGACGCTGCGGGCGCCGACCGCGGCGGCCAGGTGCGCCGAGCCGGTGTCGTTCCCGACCAGCACGGCGCTGTCGCGCAGCAGCGCGGCCAGCCCGCCGAGGCCGGTGGCGCCGGTGAGGTCGACGGCCGGGGCCCGCATCCCGGCGACCACCCGGGCGGAGATCTCCCGCTCAGCGGGCACCCCGGTGACGACGACGGTCAGCCCGTCGGCGGCCAGCGCGTCGCCGACCGCGGCGTAGCGCTCGACGGGCCAGCGGCGCGTCGGCGCCGAGGCGCCGGGGTGCAGGACGGCGTACCGGCCGGGCTCGAGGCCGTGCGCCGCGAGGGTGGCCGCGTGCTCGGCCTCGTCGGCGGCGGTGACGGGGAAGCCCATCCCCGCGTCCCCGCCGGGGGGCAGGCCATCGCGCCGCGGCAGACCGAGGTGCTCGAGGAGGGCGAGGTGCCGCTCGGCCTCGTGCAGCCGGAGCGGATAGCGCAGGTGCAGCGCGCCGGTGCCGGCCGGCGGGTCCCAGCCGGTGGGTGCGAAGCCGCCGGTCAGGCGGGCGCCGAGCGCGGCGGTGACCCGGTTGGCGGCGGGCCGGTCGCCGTAGGCCTGCAGCGCGAGGTCGAAGCCGCGCTCGCGGGCGGCGACGGTGAAGGGCGCCCAGCCGGCGGCGTCGACCGGGCCGTCGGGGATGCCCTCGGCGCCGGGGAAGGGCAGCAGGGCGTCGACCGTGCCACCGAGCCGCTCGACCACCGGGGCCATGCGCCCGAAGGTGACGAGGGTGACCTCGACGTCGGGCCGGGCGGCGCGCAACCGGCGCAGCGCCGGCACCGTGCACAGCAGGTCACCGAGCCCGACGCGCAGCCGGACGAGCGCGACCCGGCGGACGGCGGGGTCGGCGAGCGGGGCGGTCACCAGCGCCCTCTGCCCCGCCCGCGTCCCGGCATAACCCCCAGGACGGCGCCTGGACCGCGCGCCGACGGGACCCGTGGTGCACTACAGGTCCCCCAGAAGCCGGAGGTCCCCGCGTGCCCCGCCCCGCAGCACCCCCTGGTCCCGCGCACGTGCTGCGCCTGTGCAGCGTCTTCGAGCCGGCGGCCCGGCGAGGGCCGGCGCGACCGGGTTCCCTGGCCGGCGAGCTCGACGGGCGGGCGGCACGCTTCGACCCGATCGGCGGGATGCAGAACCACACCGCCACCCTGACCCGCTGCCTCGACGCCCAGGGCCTGCGGCAGACGGTGGTCACCGCCCGGCTGGCCGGCCCGCGGGGCGTGACCGCGCTGGGCGACGGTGTCCGGGTGCACCGCACCGGCCTGCCGGTGTCGCGGCTGCGGCAGCTGTGGGCGCTGGCCGGGCTGCCTGCCGTGCTGCGCGCCGGGCGCCGGCCGGGCTCCGCGCCGGTCGACGTCGTGCACGCCCACCAGGGCGAGGACCTCGCCACCCTGCCGCTGGCCCGGCTCGCCGCGCGGGTGCACCACTGCCCGCTCGTGGTCACGGTGCACTGCAGCGTCGGGCACACGCTGACCGGCCGCGGTCCGAGGGTGCGGCTGCTGCGGGCGCTGGGCGGGTGGATCGAGCGCAGCACGCTGCGGCGGGCCGACGGCGTCGTCGTCCTCACCGGGCGCACGGCCGCCGCCCTGCGCCCGGACGGCGTCCCCGCCGGGCGGCTGTGGACCATCCCCTCGGGCTTCGACCCGGCGCTGTTCTCCGGCGGCGCCGACGACGTGTTCCCCGGTGTCGCGCGGCCGCGGATCGGCTACGTCGGGCGGCTGGCGCCGCAGAAGCGCGCCGACGTGCTGGTGCGCGCCTTCGGGCGGATGCTCCGGCCGGCCTCGCTCGTCGTCGTCGGGGACGGGCCCGACCGGGCGCTCGTGGCGCGGCTGGCCGCGGAGGGCCCGGCCGCGGCGCGGACCACGCTGGCCGGGTTCGTCGAGCACGGCCGGGTGCCCGCCGTCCTCGCCTCGCTCGACGTGCTGGTGCTGCCCTCGGCGTACGAGGAGATGGGGTCGGTGCTCACCGAGGCGATGGCCGCCGGGCTGCCGGTGGTGGCCAGTGACGTCGGCGGGATCCCCGAGGTGGTCCGGCACGGCGAGACGGGGCTGCTCGTGCCCCCCGGCGACGTCGGGGCGCTGACCGCCGCGCTGGACTCCCTCGCCAGCGACCCGGCGCTGCGGGCGCGGCTGGCCGCCGGCGCCCGGGCACGGTCGGCCGACTACGCCTGGCCGGCGCTGGCCGCGCGGGTGGCCGGGGTCTACGACGTGCTGCTCGGCGTGCCGGCCGGGGTCCGGGCCGCCGCGTGAGCCGGGCGGCCCGCGTCGCCGTCCTGGTGCCGGTGCACGACCAGGCCGCCTTCCTGCCCCGCGCGCTGGAGTCGCTGCTCGCCCAGGAGGAGACGGCGTGGCAGGCGGTGGTCGTCGACGACGGCTCGCCCGACCCCGCGGCGGTGGCCGGTGTCGTGGCGGCCCTGGCCGACCCGCGGCTGCGGCTGCTGCGCACCGATGCCAACCGCGGCCTGGGGGCGACCCTCAACACCGCGCTGGACGCGACCACCGCGCCCGTCGTGGCGTACCTGCCGGCCGACGACGTCTGGTACCCCGGCCACCTCGGCACCCTGCTGGGCTGCCTGGACGACCCCGCGGTGGTGCTCGCCCGCGCCGACCTGGCCGGGCCCGCGGGCACCCCGTACGCGCAGCTCGTGCAGGTGGCCCACCGGCGCACCGGGGACCGGTGGACCGAGCGCGCCGAGCTGGAGACCGACGACCTCGACCGGCTGATGTGGGCGCGGGTCGCCGGCCGCGGGAGCGCGGCGGGCACCGGCCGCGTCACCTGCGCCTGGACGCAGCACCCCGGGCAGCGGTCGCGGGCGATCCGCGAGTCCTTCGACGGCGGTCCCAACGTCTTCCGCACCCGCTACCGCGTACGGGACCCGCTGCGCTTCGTCTCCACCGACGGCACCGACCTCGACGAGGTCGCCCGCTACGCGCGGTTCCGCGAGCGGTCGTACCCGCCGTCGGCCGACGGGCTGCGGGTGCTCGTCGTCGGCGAGCTGGCGTTCAACCCCGAGCGGGTGCTGGCGCTGGCCGAGCGCGGGCACGCCCTCACCGGCCTGTGGACGGCGGACGGGCTGGGGGACGCGACGGTCGGGCCGCTGCCGTTCGGCGCCGTCCCCGACGTCGACCCCGGCCGCTGGCACGACGGGGTGCGCGCGCTGGCGCCCGACGTCGTGTGGGCGCAGCTGAACTGGCGGGCGGTGCCGTTCGCGCACGCGGTGCGCGCCGCGTTCCCCGACCTGCCGTTCGTGTGGCACTTCAAGGAGTCGCCGCAGCGCAGCGTCGTCCGCGGGGAGTGGCCGCTGCTGGCCGGCCTGGTGTGCGGCGCCGACGCCTGCCTGCTGGCCACCGAGGAGGAGCGCGACTGGTTCGCGTTGGCGCTGCGCGGCCGGGTGGACCTCGCGCGGCTCGGCGTCCTCGACGGCGACCTGCCCAAGCGCGACTGGCTGGACGCGCCGCTGTCGCCGAAGCTGTCGGACGCCGACGGGCAGCCGCACACCGCCGTCGTCGGCCGGCCCTCGGGGCTGGACCTCGACTGGGTGCTGGCGCTGGCCGCCCGCGGCGTGCACACCCACCTCTACGGGCAGGTGCGCGCGCCCGGGCCGAAGGGCTCCTGGACCGGCTGGCTGGACGAGGCGCTCGCCCGCGCGCCGGGCTTCGTGCACGTGCACCCGGCGGTCGGGCCCGAGGACTGGGTGCGCGAGCTGTCGCGGCACGACGCCGGCTGGCTGCACCGCTTCGACAGCAGCAACGGCGGCGACCTGCGCCGGGCCAGCTGGGACGACCTCAACTCCCCCGCCCGCCTGCCGGTGCTGCTGGCCGCGGGACTGCCGCTGCTGCAGCAGGCCAACCCGGGGTCGCTGGTGTCGGTGGAGCGGGTGCTGCGCGAGGACGGGACGGGGCTGCTCTACCGCTGCGCCGACGACGTCGCCGACGTCCTCACCGCCGAGGTGGCGGGCCGGGCCGGGCAGGCCGCCGCGCTGGCCGCCCGCGAGCGGCACGTCTTCGACGCGCACGCCGACCGCCTGGTCGGCCTCTTCCGCTCCCTCGCCCGCTGACGGAGGACCCCGTCCTCCCCACCCCTGGCTCCGCTCGCGGCGGGCCCCGGGACGGGGCCGGGAGCCCGGGCGCCTCGCGCGCGCGAGGCCCGACCCGTCAGGGCGCCGGCTCGGTCGGGGCGGTCGCCTCCTCCGCGGGCGCCGCCGGGCGCCCGTTCCGGTGCGGCAGGTGCAGGACGCCGCGCAGGTTCGGGTGCGGCAGCCGCGTGACCACACCGGACGGCAGGTGCACGTGCGGCAGGTGCAGGTGCGGCCTGGAGAGCGGGGGCACGTGCAGGTGCGGCAGGTGCCGGTGCTGTGCCCCCGGGACCCGCGCCACCACCGCCGCCGCCCGGAGCCGCAGCGACGCCTCACGCCTGGCCCGGACCGCGGCCTGCGCGGCGCGGTGGTTGCGCTCCCACCGCGCCGTGTTGCTCCGCGCCATGGCGATGACCAGCGCGATCTCCAGCGCGAACCCGACGACGGCGACGAGCGCCCACGCCCACCCCATGACGGCCCCTCCTCCGAGGCCGCCGCGCAGCCCGGTCCCCCGGCGTCCGCGGCGATACGGGAAGGATGCAGCCGACCGCGTATTGGGAACAAGACGGATCGCACTCCGGTCGCGCGGCACACCGCACGACACGCCGGGTGCCGCGCGGACGCGGCGTCAGAAGCGGAGGACGGCCTGCAGCGGCGGCGACGGCAGCCGGCGGTCCGCGAGGTCGGCCAGCAGCGCCGGGCCGTCGCCGAACGGGACGACGTCGGTGACCAGGTGCCGGCGGACGTCGTCGCCGCGCTCGCGCAGCAGGTCGAGCGTGACGTCGGCCAGCGCCGTGCGCGGCCAGGCCCCGGCCATGCCGCGCGGCACCCGGCTGATCTGCGCGCACACGACCGACAGGCCGTTGTGGTGGAACTCCTCGCCGAGGCGGACCGCCTCCGCGCCGGCCTGGTAGAAGCCCAGGTCGACGACCACGCCCTGCGGCCGCAGCGCCTTGAGACCGGTGGCCAGCGCCGCGTCGTGCCCCCGGCACTGCAGGACGACGTCGGCACCGGCGTCGCCCGGCGCGTGCCGCCACCGCTGCTTGACCACCTGCCACGCGCCGCCGTCGTCGTCCACGGTGGCCAGTCCCAGCACGCCGGCGACCGCGCGCCGCTGCGCGGAGGGGTCGGCGACGACGACGTCGGCCGCGCCGTGCCGGACGGCGAGCAGCGCCGACAGCAGCCCGATGACGCCGGCGCCGGTGACCAGCACGTGCCGGTCGCGGACGCCGTCGCCGACCCCGCCGCCCGGCCCGGTGAACTGGGCCGTGGCGTGCAGCAGGCCGTTGACGCAGATCGGGCCCATCTGGGCGAGGTAGACGCCGAGCAGCGGGTCGAGGTCGTCGGGCACCGGGATGACCGGCTTGACCGACGGGTCGGCGCAGTACCCGGTGCGGTGGCCGTAGGCCATGGCCACGCGGGTGCCCTCGGCCAGGTCGGGGCTGCGGCTCTCGGTGACCCGCCCCACCTCCATGTAGCCGAGAGTGCGGACGGGGTAGCCGGCGGTCGGGCCGTCGCGGAACGCGCGCAGGTCGGGGTCCCAGTGCAGCCGGTGGTGCGGGGTGGTACCGCGCACCAGCGCCACCTCGGTGCCGGCGCTGACGCCGCTGTACTCGGTGCTCACCCACGCCTGGCCGGGGCCGGGCTCGGCGTCGGTGTCGTCGAGGACCTCCGGCCGCCCCGGGGCGACCACGCCGATGGTGCGCACGGCTCGCACGGGGCTCTGCGGTCCGCTCACAGCCGCACCGTGCCACCGTCGGCCGCCGCCCGCGCGACGGCCACCGCCAGCCGGTGGGTGCGCAGCGCCTCGGCGTAGGGCGCCCGGACGTCGTCGCCGTCCCCACGGACGGCGGCCACGAACGCGGCGTCCTCGACGGCGATCGGGTCGGCCTGCCGCGGGACCGTCCGCTCACCGGCCTCGTCGGCGACCCGCAGCTCGTGCTCGGTGAGCTCCAGACCCAGCCCCGGCGCCACGACCTGCACCCCGATCCGGTAGCCCCGCGGCGCCACGCAGCTGTTGGAGAACGTGCCGACCGCGCCGCTCCGGTAGCGCAGCGCGGCGGTGCAGACGTCGAGGACGTCGCCGGGGCCGTCCGGGGAACGCCCACCGGTGGCCCAGCCGTCGGCCACCTCGCCGGCCAGCACCCGGCCGACGTCGAGCAGGTGGGTGGCCTGCTCGACGGTCTGCCCGCCCGACTGGTCCTGCCGCGCCCACCAGGGCACGTTCGGCGCCCTGTCCAGCCACGCGCCCAGGAGCAGCCGCGGCGGCCGGCCGGCCGGCAGGGCGCGGGCCTGCTCGAGGGTGTCGAGGTAGCGCCAGTGGTAGCCGACGGCGGTCAGCAGCCCGGCCGCCTCGATGCGGGCGGCCAGCCGCTCGGCGGTGGGCAGGTCGGTGGCCAGCGGCTTCTCGACGAACAGCGGCAGCCCCGCCTCGACCGCCGCCTCCTCGACCGCTCCGTGCTGGTGCGGCGGGACGCACACGTAGAGGGCGTCGAGCGTCTCGCCGTCGAGGAGCTCCTCCCACGACCCGTAGGCGCGCGCCCCGGCCCGCTCGGCCAGCGCCCGTGCGCGGTCGACCTGCGGGTCGGCGACCCCGGCGACGACGACGCCGTCCAGCGCGGTCAGGGACCCCACGTGCCGGCCGGCGATGAACCCGGCTCCCACCAGCCCGATGCGCGTGCTCACGCGCCGGTCCTGCCCGGCTCCGCGGCGGCCGAACCCCGGCCGTCGCGGCCGTGCCGCGGCTCAGGACCGCCACCGGTCGCCCGGTTCGGTGGCGCACGGCCGGGTAGCGCACCCGCCGGGGCCGGAGCCGGGTCCTGCACCCGCTGCCGACCTCCGGAGGTCCCGTGGACGTCGTCGACACCCCGACACCCGAGCTGCAGACGATGTCGCTGGGCCTCTACGACCTGGTGCACTTCGCGCTCATGGCCGCCGGGTTCAGCCTGCTGGCCTACTTCCTCTACACCTGGGCGAGCAGGGAGGAGGTCGGCCGCCGCTACCGGCCGGCCGTGTACGCCGGGCTCTGTCTCGCCGCGGTCGCGACCGTGTCCTACCTCGTGCTGTTCCTCAAGTGGGACACCGGCTTCGACCTGCAGGACGGCCGCTACCTGCCCAACGCGGAGGCCCGGTTCACCGGCTCCACCCGCTATCCCGACTGGGCGGTCACCGTCCCGCTGCTCACCGTGGAGCTGCTCGCGGTCTGCTCCCTGGCCGGTGCGCGGGCGCGGAACCTGCGGGCCAGCGCCATGGCCGCGGCCTTCCTGATGATCCTCACCGGCTACCTCGGCGCCCAGGTGGTCGCCGACGGCCGGGACCGGACCGCGCTGGTGGTCTGGGGCCTGGTCAGCACGGCCTTCTTCGTCTACCTGTACGTGGCGCTGATCGGGGCGGTGCGCGCCTCCCTGCCGCACATGGGCCGCGAGGCGGCGGTCAGCCTGCGCAACGCCACGATCGTGCTGCTGGGCAGCTTCGGCGTGTACCCGCTGGTGTACGCGATCCCCGTGTTCGTCGACGTCACCCCGGCCTGGTCCGCCACGGTGCAGGTCGCGTACTCGACCGCCGACGTCATCGCCAAGGTCGGCTTCGGGCTGTTGGTCCACAAGGTCGCCGTCCTGCGGACCGCCGAGGACGTGCGTGGCGGCGTCGACACCCACCCCGAGCCGGTCTGGGTGAGCAACGTGCACGAGAGCGACGGCGTGCTGCCGGAGCTCGGCCGGGTGTCCTCCTCGGCCGCGGCCGCCATCCGGGGCGAGCACGACCACCACGGGCACGACGACCACGGGCACGACGACCACGGGCACGACGGCACGCACGGCGCGACCCGGACGGCGCGCGACCGGAGCTGACCGTGCTCCTTCCGCTCCGCCGTCGGGGAGCAGCGCCCGCGACCGACCCCCGGGCCGCCGTCCCGGCCCGTGCGGCGACGGTCGTGTCCCTGGCCGCCGTGGGGGCGGTCGTCGCCGTCGAGGTGCTGGTGCCCGGCGGCTGGGACGGGCTGGCCTGGCTGCCGCTGGCGGCCGGCCTGCTGGTCGGCCTGCCGCACGGCGCCGTCGACCACCTGGTCCCCGCCTGGCGGCTGCACCGGCGGCCGGCCCGGCTGGCCGCCTTCGCCCTCGGCTACGCCGCCCCGGCCGCGGTGGCCTGGCTGCTGTTCCGGGCCGCGCCCGGACCGGCACTGGCCGTCTTCGTGCTGGTCTCGGCCGGGCATTTCGGCAGCGGGGAGACCGCCTTCGCCGACCTGCGCGCCGGCCGGCCGGTCCGCCGCGCCGCGCTGCCCGCCGCGGTCCTCGGCGCGCTGGTGCTCCTGGTGCCGCTCGTGCGCGGCGCGCGGGAGGCGGCCCCGGTGGTCGCCGCGGCGGTGCCGGGCAGCGACGGCGTCCTGCCGCCGGCGGTGGGGACGGCGGTGCTCGTCGTCGTGCTGCCCGCGGCGGCCGCTCTGGCGGTGGGCCTCCTGCTGGAGACGCGCTGGCCGGAGGCGGCCGAGGTGGGTGTGCTGCTGGTGCTCGTGCTGGTGGTCCCGCCGCTGGCGGCCTTCGGCGTCTGGTTCGGCTGCTGGCACTCGGTGCGCCACGTCGCCCGGGTCCTCGCCGCGGACCCGGCCAACGCTGCCGACCTCGCCGCCGGCCGGCTGGCCGCACCGCTGCGCAGGTTCGCGCTCGCCGCCGCGCTGCCGACGGCGGCGGCGCTCGTCGTCCTGGCGGTCCTGTGGTCGGCCGCGGACGGGGAGGGAGACCTGCTGGCCACCACCCTGCCGCTGCTGGCCGCGCTCACGCTGCCGCACGTCCTCGTCGTCGCCTGGCTCGACCGTGCCCCGCGCGCGGTGCCACCGGGCGTCGTGGCACGGTGACGGCCGTGGTGAACGTCCTCTCCATCCAGTCGCACGTCGCCTACGGGCACGTGGGCAACTCCTCGGCCGTCTTCCCCCTGCAGCGCCTCGGCGTCGAGGTGTGGCCGGTGCACACCGTCCAGTTCTCCAACCACACCGGGTACGGCGCGTGGACCGGACGGGTCTTCGACGGTCAGGCGGTGGAGGAGGTCGTCGACGGGATCGCCGACCGGGGCGTGCTCGGCACCGCCGACGCCGTCCTGTCCGGCTACCTCGGGTCGGCCGACATCGGCCACGCCGTCGTCGGCACGGTCGGCCGGGTGCGGGCGGCCAACCCCGACGCCGTCTACTGCTGCGACCCGGTCATCGGCGACGTCGGCCGCGGCGTCTTCGTGCGGCCCGGCATCGAGGAGCTCATGCGGGAGGTGGCGGTCCCCGCGGCCGACCTGGTCACCCCCAACCACTACGAGCTCGACCTGCTGGCACAGACGACGACGCGGTCGCTCGACGAGGTCGAGGGTGCCGTCGCGGCGGTGCAGGGGCTGGGCCCGCGGGTCGTCCTGACGACGTCGCTGGTCACCGACGACACCCCGGACGACGCCGTCGACCTGCTCGCCTCCGAGGGCGGCCGACACTTCCGGGTGCGCACACCGCGGCTGTCGGTGGCGGTCAACGGCGCCGGCGACGCGATCGCGGCGCTGTTCCTCGCGCACTGGCTGGAGACCCGATCGGCCGGCGAGGCGCTGGGCCGGGCCGCGGCGAGCGTGTGGGGGCTGCTGCGGCGCACCGAGGAGGCCGGGTCGCGGGAGGTCCTGCTGGTGGCGGCGCAGGACGAGTTCGTGTCACCGTCGCGCACCTTCCCCGTCGAGGAGGTCTGAGGAAGGACCCTCCTGCCCCCCACCCCTCGCACGCTCGCGGCGGGCCCCTGCAGCAGGGCCGCCTCCTGCCCCCCACCCCTCGCACGCTCGCGGCGGGCCCCTGCAGCAGGGCCGCCTCCTGCCCCCCACCCCTCGCACGCTCGCGGCGGGCCCCTGCAGCAGGGCCGCCTCCTGCCCCCCACCCCTGCGGGCGCGGTGGTGTGACCCCCGTCGTCCGCCGGGCGGGTCCGGGCGGCACCACCCAACATGGGCGGGTGCACCTGTTCCGGACCAAGCCGGTCGAGCGCCTCGGGGACGACGCGGCCGAGGGGGTGGGCCACCTCCGCAAGCGGCTGTCGGCGCGGCACCTCGTCGGCTTCGGCATCGGCGTGGTGATCGGCACCGGCATCTTCACCCTGACCGGCGTCGCCGCCCGGGACACCGCGGGCCCGGCGGTCGTGGTCTCGTTCGCCGTCGCCGGCGTCGTCGCCCTGCTGGCCGCGCTCTGCTACGCCGAGCTGGCCTCCTCCGCGCCGACCGCCGGCAGCGCGTACTCCTACGCGTACGCCACGGCGGGCGAGGTGGTCGCCTGGGTCATCGGCTGGGACCTGTTCCTGGAGTTCGCACTGGGCGCCGCGGTGGTGGCCCGCGGCTGGTCGGGCTACGTCGGCAACCTGCTGGACCTGCCGCCCTCGCTGTTCGGCGAGGAGGCGCCGGTCAACGTCGGCGCGGCGCTCATCGTGGTCCTGCTGACCGCCGTCGCGGTGCTCGGCATCCGCGAGTCCGCCCGCGTCACCGCCCTGCTCGTGGTGGTCAAGGTCGCCGTCTGCGTGTTCGTGGTCGTGGCCGGGGCCTGGTTCGTCCGCGGGGCCAACCTCACCCCGTTCGTCCCGCCGGGCCGGCCGGCCGAGGGCGAGGGCGGGCTGGCCCAGCCGCTGATCCAGGCGATCGCCGGGATCGACCCGGTCGTCTTCGGCGTCGGCGGGGTGCTCACCGCCGCGGCCGTCGTCTTCTTCTCCTACACCGGCTTCGAGGCGGTCGCGAACCTCGGGGAGGAGACCCGCCGCCCCGGCCGCGACCTCCCCCTGGGCCTGTTCGGCACCCTCGCGCTGGCCACCGCCCTCTACATCGGGGTCTCGCTGGTCGTGGTCGGGATGGTCCCCTACGACCGGATCGACCCCGGCGCGCCGATCGCCGACGCCTTCGACCAGGTGGGCCTCGGCTGGGCGTCCGCGCTCATCTCGCTGGCCGCGGTCGCCGGGCTGACCTCGGTGATCCTGGTCGACCTCATCACCGTCGGCCGGATCGGCTTCGCGATGGGCCGCGACGGCCTGCTGCCGCAGTCGGTGGCGCAGGTGAGCCCGCGGACCGGCACGCCGGCGCGGGTCACGCTGCTCTTCTCGGTCCTGGTGCTGGTCATGGCGACCTTCGTGCCGCTGGGCGCGCTGGCCGACCTGGTCAGCATCGGGACGCTCTTCGCGTTCCTGCTCGTCTCCGTCGCCTGCGTCGCGCTGCGCCGCACCCGCCCGGACATGCCCCGGCCGTTCCGGGTGCCGTTCTCCCCCGTGGTGCCGGTGCTCTCCGCGCTGGCGTGCCTCTACCTGATGCTCAACCTCAGCATCGAGACCTGGCTGCGCTTCCTCGCCTGGCTGGCGATCGGTCTCGTCGTGTACGCCGCCTACGGCTACCGGCACTCGCACCTGCGCCGGTCGGCGGAGCCGGCCGCCCGCCCGGGCTGAGCCGGCGCTCCCCGAGGGAGCGGAACGCGCCCGTCCGGTTCGCGTTGCTGCCGGCCGCCGGCCTGGCTAGCCTCCCGGACGGCGGCGAGCAGGCACCGCCACGCCGTCGACCGCGCCGCGAGCCGTCCCGCCGCCGAGGACGCCGGTCCGCACGCAGCCGGTCGAGAGCCCGGGAGCACCGATGTCGCACCCTCCGGCCGACCGCGCCCAGACCACCCCCGCCGGCCCGTCCCCGACCGGGGCGCCCGCCGGCGGCCGCATGTCGGCCGGGACCCGGTCGACACTGCTCGGCGCCATGTTCCTCATGGCCACCTCGGCCATCGGCCCGGGCTTCATCACCCAGACGACGACGTTCACCGTCCAGCTGGGTGCCGCGTTCGCCTTCGCGATCGCCGTGTCCATCGTCATCGACATCGCGCTCCAGCTGAACGTGTGGCGGGTGATCGGGGTGAGCGGCCGGCGGGCCCAGGAGCTCGGCAACCTCGTCCTCCCCGGGCTGGGCTGGGTCATGGCCGCCTTCCTGCTGGCCGGCGGGCTGGTGTTCAACATCGGCAACGTCGCCGGCGCGGGCCTGGGCACCGACGCCGCGCTGGGGCTGGACCCGAGGATCGGCGGGGCCGTCTCCGCGCTCGTCGCCATCGCGATCTTCCTGAGCAAGCGCGCCGGGGTGGCCGTCGACCGCATCGTCGTCGTGCTCGGCCTGCTGATGATCGCGCTGACCGCGTACATCGCGGTCACCTCCGGCCCGCCGGTGGGCCGGGCACTGCGGAACGTCGTCCTCCCCGAGGAGGTCTCGTTCCTGGCGATCACCACGCTGGTCGGCGGCACGATCGGCGGCTACATCGTCTACGCCGGCGCCCACCGGCTGCTCGACTCCGGGGTCACCGGCCGCGAGCACGTCCGCGACATCACCCGCGGCTCGATCACCGGGATCGTGATCACCGGGATCATGCGGGTCGTCCTCTTCCTCGCCATCCTCGGCGTGGTGGCCGGTGGGGCCGACCTCGGCACCGAGAACCAGGCGGCCAACGCCTTCCAGACGGCGGCGGGCGAGGTCGGGCTGCGGGTCTTCGGCGTCGTGCTGTGGGCCGCGGCGATCACCAGCGTCATCGGCGCGTCCTACACCACGATCTCCTTCGTCACCTCCCGGACCCGCACCGCCGACCGCACCCGCACGCTGCTCGTGGTCGGTTTCATCGCCGTCACCACGCTGGCCTTCCTGCTCATCGGGGCCGCCCCGACCACGCTGCTGGTGTTCGCCGGCGCGTTCAACGGGCTGCTGCTGCCGATCGGGATCGCGGTGCTGCTCTGGGTGGCCACCCGCCGCGCCGACCTGATGAACGGGTACCGGTACCCGCGCTGGCTGCTCGTGGTCGGCTGGACGGCGTGGCTGCTCACGCTGTACCTGGCGGTCAACTCCGTCCGTCCCGTGATCGAGCTGTTCGCCTGAGGAGGCCGGCATGGACCTCAACTCCGACCTCGGCGAGGGCTTCGGCCAGTGGCGGCTCGGTGACGACGACGCGCTGCTCGACGTCGTCACCAGCGCCAACGTGGCCTGCGGCTTCCACGCCGGTGACCCCTCCATCATGCGGCGGGTGTGCGCGCGGGCCGCGGAGTCAGGAGTCGCCGTCGGGGCCCAGGTGTCCTACCGCGACCTGGCCGGGTTCGGCCGCCGCTTCATCGACGTCGAGCCCGCCGAGCTGACCGCCGACGTGCTCTACCAGCTCGGGGCGCTGGAGGCCTTCGCGCGGGTCGCCGGCACCCGGGTCCGCTACGTCAAGCCGCACGGCGCCCTCTACAACACGATCGTCACCCACGAGGAGCAGGCGGCGGCCGTGGTGCGGGCCGTGGTCGAGTACGACCGCGAGCTGCCGGTGCTGGGGCTGCCCGGGTCGGCCTGGCTGCGGCTGGCCGACGAGGCCGGGCTGGCCACGGTGTCCGAGGCGTTCGCCGACCGCGAGTACACCCCCGAGGGCACCCTGGTCTCCCGCCGGCTGCCCGGCGCGGTGCTGCACGACGCCGACGAGATCGCCCGCCGCTGCGTCGCGATGGCCACCGGCGAGCCGGTCACCGACGTCGAGGGCGGCCTGCTGCGGCTGGCACCCGAGTCGATCTGCGTCCACGGCGACACCCCGGGCGCGGTGGCGATCGCCCGGCGGGTGCGGGCGGCGCTGACCGAGGCCGGGGTGCCGCTGGGCCCCTTCGTCTGATGCGCGTCCTGCCGAGCGGCTCGACGGCGCTGCTGGTCGAGCTCGACGACCTCGACGCCGTCCTCGGCCTGTACGCCGCGCTGACCGCCGAGCCGATCGAGGGCGTGCTGGACGTCGTCCCGGCGGCGCGCACCGTGCTGCTGGTGACCGACCCCGCGGTGACCACCCTCGCCGCCGTCGTGCAGGCGGTGCGGCGCACGCGGCCCCGCCCCGGCCGGCGGGAGGGCGGCGAGCTGGTGGAGCTGCCGGTCGTCTACGACGGCGCGGACCTCGGCGACGTCGCCGCGCTCCTCGGCGTGACCGCCGAGGAGGTGGTGCGCCGGCACACCGGCACCGAGTGGACGGTGGCCTTCTGCGGCTTCGCCCCCGGCTTCGGCTACCTCACCCCCGACGGGGAGGCGTGGGACGTCCCGCGCCGGGACAGCCCGCGGACCAGGGTGCCGCCCGGGTCGGTGGCGCTGGCCGGCGAGTTCAGCGGCGTCTACCCCCGGGAGTCCCCCGGCGGCTGGCAGCTGCTCGGCCGCACCGACGTCGCCGTGTTCGACGTCGACCGCGACCCGGCCGCGCTGCTGCGGCCCGGGGTCCGGGTCCGCTTCGTGGACGCCGGCTCGTGACGCGCTCCCTGACCGTCCTCGCCACCGGCCCGCTCACCACGGTCCAGGACGGCGGCCGTCCCGGGCAGGGCGCGCTCGGCGTCGGCCGGGCGGGCGCCTGCGACCGCGCGGCCGCCCGCCTGGCCAACCGGCTCGTGGGCAACGACCCGGACGCCGCGGTGCTCGAGGTGACCCTCGGCGGGCTGGTGCTGCGGGCCGACGCCGACCTGGTGGTGACCACGACGGGGGCCCGGTGCTCCGACGCGCACAACGCGCCGACGGCGCTGCCGGCCGGGCGGGAGCTGCGGCTGGGTCTGCCGGCGACCGGGCTGCGCACCTACGTCGCCGTCCGCGGCGAGGTCGCCGTCGAGCCGGTGCTCGGCAGCCGCTCGACCGACCTGCTCTCCGGCCTCGGCCCGCCGGTGCTCTCCCGCGGCGACGTGCTGACGGTGGGCGACCCCGCCGGGCCGATGCCGGGTGTCGACCTCGCGCCGGTGCCCGACCCGCCCGGCGGCGAGGTGACCGTGCGGGTGCTGCCCGGCCCGCGCGCGGACTGGTTCGCCGAGGAGGCGGTCCGCGCGCTGACCGGCACTCCGTGGACGGTGACCGACGAGAGCAACCGGATCGGGCTGCGGCTGTCCGGGGCCGCTCTGGAGCGGACCCGGACCGGCGAGCTGGCCAGCGAGGGCATGGTGCGCGGGGCGCTGCAGGTGCCGCCGTCCGGGCAGCCGGTGCTCTTCCTCGCCGACGCGCCGGTGACCGGCGGCTACCCGGTGATCGGCTATGTCGACGACGGCGACGTCGACCGCTGCGGCCAGCTGCGCCCCGGCCAGACGCTGCGCTTCCGGGGCGCCCTGTCGTGACCCCGTCCCCCTCCGGCCGTCCCCGGCCGTGGTGGCGGGCGCTCGCCCCCGCCGCCGCGCTGGTCCTCGCCGCGCTCTGCCTGCGCGCACCCTTCTCCGCCGTCGGCCCGGTCCTCGGCGAGCTGGGCACCGAGCTGTCGGTGTCGGGGGCCGCGCTGTCGGTGCTGCCCGCGCTCCCGCTGGTCTGCTTCGGCCTGGTCTCGCCCGCGGCCCCCGCGCTGGCCGCGCGCCTCGGCGTCCAACGTGCCGTCCTGGCCGGCCTGGTCGCGCTCGCCGCGGGGATCACCCTGCGGGCGGCCGGCACGTGGGGCCTCTACGCGGGCACCGTGCTGCTCACCGCCGGCATCGCGGTGGCCAACGTGCTCGTCCCGGCCGCCGCGCGAGCGGAGTACGGGGACCGCAGCGCCGCGGTGGTCGGCGCGGCGGTGGCGTCGATGGGGTTCTCGGCGAGCCTCGGCGCGGGCCTGGCCCAGCCCCTGGCCACGGCGGCCGGCAGCGCGATCGCCGGGCTCACCCTGTGGGTCGCGCCGGTCCTGGTGGCGGGCACCGCGATGGCCCTGCTCGGGCGGCGCCGCTCCCCCGCGGCCGGCCCGCCGGCGAGCCGGCTGCCGGTGGTCACCGTCCTCCGCGACCGGGTGGCGCTGGCCGTGACGGCGTTCTTCGGCCTCCAGTCACTGTCCTTCTACGTGATGCTCACCTGGCTGGCCGACGTGCTGGAGGACGACGCCGGCACCTCCCCGGTGACCGCCGGGGGCCTGGTGGCCGCCGCGGCCGCCTTCGGCGCGCCCTGCGCGCTCGTCGTCCCGCCCCTGGCCGCGCGGGCGAGGTCGCAGGTGGCCTGGGTGGCGGGCGCGACGCTCCTGTCGACCGTCGGGATCGTCGGGCTCCTCCTCGCGCCCACGACCGCCCCGGCGGTGTGGGCGGTGCTGTGGGGCCTGGGCACGGGCACGGCCTTCCCCCTGGCGATGACCCTGGTGCTGGTCCGCACCCGCGACGTCGCCCAGACCGGCCGGCTGTCGGCCGCCGCGCAGAGCGTCGGGTACCTGCTGGCCGCGACCGGGCCCCTGGCCGTCGGCCTGCTGCACGACGCGACCGGCGGGTGGCGCGCCGGGCTGGTCGTGCTGCTGGTCCTGCAGGCCCTCCAGCTCACCGCCGGGGTGGCCGCCGGCCGGCCGGGGCTGGTGACCGAGACCCCGGCGGGCGGCGGGCAGCCCCCCGCCGAGGCTCCCGGGTCGCTCGGAAGGGACGGGCGGGCAGGTCGCCGCGCAGGGTGACCCGCTGCGTCTCGGAGAACGCCTCGGGGTCGGCCTGCGGGCCGCCGTGCCGGGAGCCGGTGCCCGAGGCGCCGACGCCGCCGAAGGGCGCCACCGCCTCGTCGTCGACCGTCTGGTCGTCGACGTGGACCAGGAGGCGATGACCCGTACCGGCGGCGCGGTCGCCAGCGCCTCGCCGACGTCCGCGCCGCCGGGCAGCACCTGCAGGACGCCGGCCGGCAGCCCGGCCCCCTCGAAGACGCGGGCGAAGACGGCGCCGCCGGAGATCGCCGTCCGCGGGCCGGGCTCGAGGACGACGGCGTTGCCGAGCGCGAGCGCCGGCGCGACGGCGCGTCGTGGATCCCGCCGGACCTGTCGGTCCACGTGCCGGTCCACACCGTGCCGTGCCAGGCGCCGTCGTCGACCAGTGCCGTGCCACTCCCTCCCGTCCGTGGGCCGCGGGTCCCGGGTTCGCCCCCGCGCCCGGCTCCCGGCAGGGTAGGTGCGTCGGCAGCCGATCCGTCGGCCGGGAGCAGGAGGGGTCATGGGCGTCAGGGACAGCGCGGAGTGGCAGGCACTGGCCGAGCACCACCGGGAGGTGGGCGAGCGGCACCTGCGGGACCTGTTCGCCGAGGACCCCGGCCGCGGCACGGACCTCACCGTGGCCGCCGGCGACCTGTACCTCGACTACTCGAAGAACCGGCTCACCCGCGAGACGGTCCGGCTCCTGGCCGCGCTGGCCGAGAGCGTGGGCCTGCGCGAGCGCACCGAGGCGATGTTCCGCGGCGAGCACGTCAACACGACCGAGGACCGGGCGGTCCTGCACGTGGCGCTGCGCGACCCGGCCACGAGCGGCCTGGAGGTCGACGGCCACGACGTCCGGCAGGAGGTGCACGAGGTGCTCGGCCGGATGGCGGAGTTCGCCGACCGGGTGCGCGGCGGGGAGTGGACCGGGCACACCGGCGAGCGGATCCGCGCGGTGGTCAACATCGGGATCGGCGGCTCGGACCTCGGCCCGGCCATGGCCTACCTGGCGCTGCGCGACTCCTCCGACCGGTCCCTGACGTTCCGCTTCGTCTCCAACATCGACCCGACCGACCTCGCCGAGGCCACCCGCGACCTCGACCCGGCGACCACCCTGTTCGTCGTCGCGTCGAAGACCTTCACGACCCAGGAGACGCTGACCAACGCCAGAGAGGCCCGCCGCTGGCTGGTCGAGGGCCTGGGCGGCGACGGGAAGGCCGTGGCCGAGCACTTCGTGGCCGTCTCGACCAACGCGGAGAAGGTCGCGGAGTTCGGCATCGACACCGCGAACATGTTCGGCTTCTGGGATTGGGTGGGCGGGCGGTACTCGTTCACCTCGGCCATCGGCCTCTCGCTCATGGTCGCCATCGGGCCGGAGCAGTACCGGGAGCTGCTCGACGGGTTCCACACGATGGACGAGCACTTCCGCACCGCGCCGTACGAGGAGAACCTGCCGGCGCTGCTGGGGCTGATCTCGCTCTGGTACGTCGACTTCTTCGGCGCGCAGAGCCAGGCGGTGCTCCCCTACTCGCAGTACCTGGCGCGGTTCCCGGCCTACCTGCAGCAGCTGTGCATGGAGTCCAACGGCAAGTCGGTGCGGTCGGACGGCTCGACGGTCGACGTGGCCACCGGGGAGATCGTGTGGGGCGAGCCGGGCACCAACGGCCAGCACGCCTTCTACCAGCTGCTGCACCAGGGCACGGTGCTCGTGCCGGCGGACTTCCTCGGCTTCGCGCAGCCCAACGACCTCGCTCGTGACAGGGACCTCGACGGGATGCACGACCTCTTCCTGGCCAACTTCCTCGCCCAGCCGCGCGCGCTGGCCTTCGGCCGCACCGCCGAGGAGGTCGCCGCCGAGGGGGCGGCGCCGGACGTCGTCCCGCACCGGGTCATGCCGGGCAACCGCCCGTCCAACGCGATCGTCGCGCCGAAGCTGACGCCGTCGGTGCTCGGGCAGCTGGTGGCCGCCTACGAGCACCGGGTCTTCACCCAGGGCGTCGTGTGGGGCATCAACTCCTTCGACCAGTGGGGCGTGGAGCTGGGCAAGGTCATGGCCAACCAGCTCGCGCCGAAGCTGCAGAGCGAGTCCGCACCCGAGTACGACGCCGACTCCTCCACCGACGCGCTGGTCCGGCTGCTGCGGGAGGGCCGCGGCCGCCCGGCCTGAGGAAGGACCCCTGCCCCGCCTCGGAGGACCCCCTGCAGGGGGGCCGGCCGGGAGACGGTCACTCCCGGCCGCGGAGCTCCTCGAGGATCGGCGCGGCGACCTTGAAGGCGTGGTTGGCGGCGGGCACGCCGGCGTAGACCGCCGCGTGCTGGAGGACCTCGGCGATGTCCTCGTCGGAGAGGCCGTTGTTCTTCGCGGCGCGCACGTGCAGCGCGAACTCGTCCCAGTGCCGCAGCGCGATGCAGATCGACAGCGTGGCGATGCTGCGCTCCCGCCGTTCCAACCCGGGCCGCTGCCAGACGTCGCCCCATGCCGTCCGGGTGATGAAGTCCTGGAACCCGGCGGTGAACGG
Organism: Geodermatophilus maliterrae; assembly: GCF_041018925.1. Taxonomy (NCBI): domain Bacteria; kingdom Bacillati; phylum Actinomycetota; class Actinomycetes; order Geodermatophilales; family Geodermatophilaceae; genus Geodermatophilus; species Geodermatophilus maliterrae. Next base: position 7,677 of record NZ_JBFNXQ010000045.1, on the reverse strand, counting down.
CGTCGTGCTCGCCACCGCCCGGTCCACCCACGCGTCCCCGAGCACCTCGCGCCGCGTGCGCATGCCCGCCTCCCGGCGGGCCTCGTCGGTGGAGGGGCCGGTCGACGGGTCGTCGCTCACGCGTGGCCCCCGGCCGCGTCCAGGTGCCCGAGCAGCGCGCCGGTGACCTCCAGCGGCTGCTCCAGGTTCGGCAGGTGCGCGCCCGGGCTCACCGACACCAGCGACGCCCCGGCGATCCCGTCGGCGATGGCCTGCTGGTGCGGCGGCGGCAGCGCCGGGTCCTCGGCGCCCGACACCACCAGCGTCGGCGCGGTGATCCGCCCGAGGTCCTCCCGCAGGTCCACCGCGGCCACCACCTCGCAGCACAGGGCGTAGCCCTCGTCGTCGGCCCCCACGATCATCGCCTCCAGGCGGGCGACCAGGTCGGGGTGCTCCGCCGCGTACGCCGGCGTCAGCCACCGGCTCACCACCGTCGGCGCCAGCGGCGCCGTCCCGCCGGAGCGCGCCGCCGCGGCCCGGTCGAGGAAGCCCTGCGGGTCGGGCCTGGCCGAGGTGGCCAGGGCGACGAGCCGGCCGACCCGCGCGGGCTCGCGCGCGGCCAGCCGCATCGCCGTCATCCCGCCCAGCGACAGCCCCACGACGTGCGCCCGCTGCGCGCCCACCCGGTCCAGCAGCGCGACGACGTCGTCGACCAGGTCGTCGAGCGAGTACGGACCGGCCGGCGCCGGCGACTCCCCGTGCCCGCGGGTGTCGTAGCTGACCACCCGGTAGCGCTCGGCCAGCGCGGGGACCTGCGGGTCCCACATGCCGCGGGTCGCCCCCAGCGAGTTGGACAGGACGACGACCGGCGCGTCGGCCGGCCCGTCCTCGGTGTACGAGACCTCGACGGCGGCCATCAACGCTCTCCCTCGGTCAGTCGGTCGTGCTCGGCCAGGGCCGCGTCCACCTGCGCGCCGGCCTCCCCCACGTCGGACGTGGCGGCCAGCACCGCGGCGACGTCGACGTCGTCCCGGGCGGCCACCACCTCGGCCAGCGACCGCCCGCTCTCCCGCGCCTGCCGGGCGGCCGCGGCCGCCGCGTCGTGCGCCGCTCCCCTGCCCAGCGACGGCGCCAGCGCCTCGGCCAGCGCGCCGGCCAGCGACCCCTCGCCGGCCGCGGCCACGGTCGCCGCCATCCGGTCGACGTCCGGCCGCAGCCCGCGCAGGCTCTCCGCCAGCCAGGACGCCGCCGACCCCACGCTGACCAGCAGGTCGGTCAGCGCCGGCCACTCGCTGTGCCACGCCCCGGCCGCCCGCTCGTGCTCCTGCTCCATCGCGCCCAGCAGCGTGGCCACCAGCCCCGGAGCCCGCCGCGCGCACGCCCGCGCCGAGATCGCCGCGACCGGGTTGCGCTTGTGCGGCATCGCCGACGACCCGCCGCGCCCCTCGCCCACCTCCGCGACCTCGGCCACCTCCGACTGCGCCATCAGCACCACGTCGACGGCGACCGTCGCCACCACCCCGGCGGCGGCACCCAGCGCACCGGCCAGGTCGGCCACCGGCAGCCGCACGGTGAACCAGGGGACGGCCGGCGCCACCAGCCCCAGTTCCCCGGCCAGCGCCGCGCGGACCGCCACCCCGGCGCCCGACGACGCCGCGAGCGTCCCGACCGCGCCGCCGTACTGCACCGGCAGCGAGGCCACCACCTCGGCCAGCCGCAGCCGCGCGCCCTCCAGCCCGGCGAGCCAGGCCGCGGCCTTGAGCCCGAACGTCGTGGGCAGCGCCTGCTGCATCAGCGTGCGGCCCATGACCACGTCGTCGCGGTGCGCCCGCGCCAGCTCGGCACAGCGACCGGCCGCGGCCGCCAGGTCGCCGTCCACCGCGGCGACGGCCCGCCGGGCGAGCAGCACCAGGGCGGTGTCGACGACGTCCTGGCTGGTGGCGCCCACGTGCACGGCGACCGCGTCGCGCTCCCCCACGGCGTCCTGCAGGGCCCGCACCAGCGGCGGCACCGGGTTGCCCGCGTCGGCGGCCCGGGCGACCACGGCCGCGAGGTCCAGCCGCGACGGGTCGGCACAGGCGGCGGTCACGGCGTCGGCCGCGGTGGTGGGGACCAGACCGCTGCGGGCGGCGGCCCGCGCCAGCGCGGCCTCGACCTCCAGCAGCGCGCGGAACCAGGCGTCGTCGGAGACGGCCGCCGCCGCACCGCCGCGGGCGAAGGTGCCGGCGAACAGACCTCTCACGCGTCCCTTCCTACCGTCGCCCCCGGCACGCCGCTCAGACGGCGAAGAAGACCGTCTCCCGGTCGCCCTGGAGGTGGACGTCGATGCGGTAGCCGTCGTCGGTCCGCTCCGCGAGGAGGGTGCGACGCTGCTCCTCGGTCAGACCGCGCAGGACGACGTCCTCGGCGTTGGCCTCGGTCTCGTCGGCGAAGTAGATCCGGGTGACGACGCGGTCGAGCAGGCCGCGGGCGAAGACGGAGACGTCGACGTGCGGCGCCTGCAGGCCACCCTCGCCGTCGGGCACCCGCCCGGGCTTGAGGGTGAACACCCCGAACTCGCCGGTGATCGTGGACGCACGGGCGTAGCCGCGGAAGCCGGGGTGCGAGACCGCGCCGCGCGGGTCCTCGGGCGACGGGAACCGGCCGTCCGGGTCGGCCTGCCAGGTCTCGATCATCGCGTCGGGGACGATGTCGCCCGCGCCGTCGAAGACCCGGCCGCGGATCCAGATCCCGCCCTCGGTGCCCTCGGCGGCGGCCCAGACGCCGTCCGGCCAGGTCAGGCCGATGGCCAGGTAGGGGCCGACGGTCGCGCTCGGGGTGGTGCCCAGCCGGAGCGGTTCGGTGAGGAAACCGGTGCCGCGCTGCCCGGAGCGGGGCTGGAAGGGGACGGCCGGGTCCGGCGGGACGTCCAGCGGGTTCACCGTCATCACGCCACGTCTCCGTCGTCCTCGGTCTCGAAGGGGGTCTGGTCCGTGCCGCGCAGCACGATGTCCCACTCGAAGGCGAGTGCCCAGTTGTCCTGGGTCCGGTCGAGGGAGTACCGGCTGACCGCCCGGTACCGCGCCGCGGCGGGGATGGAGGTGAAGATCGGGTCCTGGCCGAACAGCGGGTCGTCCGGGAAGTACATCTGGGTGACCAGGCGCTGCGTGAAGGCCCGGCCGAACAGGCTGAAGTGGATGTGCGCCGGCCGCCACGCGTTGTGGTGGTTGCCCCACGGGTACGCGCCCGGCTTGACCGTCATGAACTCGTAGCGGCCCAGACCGTCGGTCACCACCCGGCCCAGCCCGTCGAAGTGCGGGTCCAGCGGCGCGGGCCAGTTGTCCGCGACGTGCCGGTAGCGGCCGGCCGCGTTGGCCTGCCACACCTCGACCAGCGCGCCGGGCACCGGGCGGCCGTCGCTGTCGAGCACCCGGCCGTACACGAGGATCCGCTGACCGATCGCCTCGCCGCCGTTGCGCAGCGTCAGGTCGGCGTCCTGGGGCAGCACCCGGTCCTCGCCGAGCACCGGGCCGGTGATCTCGGTGAGCCGGTGCGGCAGGTCGACCGGCGTCCGCAGCGGCGCGCGCAGCGCGGTGCTCCGGTAGCCGGGGAAACCCACGGGCGTCCGGTTCTCGGCGGGTTCGCGCAGGTAGCGCGGCAGGAGCAGTCCACTCTCCGATGTGGTCCCGGTCATACCCGGCAACGTACGTCCCGCGGACTACGCTCCCCAAGCCCGCGTTCCCGCTCAGCGGAAGGACGGCCATGTCCGGAGGCAGCGCCGCCCCCGGGCGCTCGGTGACCTCCCGGGCGCTCGCCGTCCTCGACGCCTTCGACGCCTCGGCGCCGCGGCTCACCCTCACCGAGATCGCCGAGCGGTCGGGCACCCCGCTGACCACCACCCACCGGTTGCTCGCCGAGCTGACCGACTGGGGCGCCCTGTCCCGCCGGGCCGACGGCCGCTACGAGATCGGCCGCAAGCTCTGGGACCTCGGCCTGCTCGCCCCCGTGCAGCTGGAGCTGCGGCAGTTGTCGTCGCCCTTCCTCCTCGACGTGCACACCGCCACCCGGGACACCGTGCACCTCGCCGTCCGCGACGGGGTGTCGGCCCTCTACGTCGAGCGGATCTCCGGCCGCGAGTCGGTGCCGGTGGTCAGCCAGGTCGGCAGCCGGCTGCCGCTGCACGCCACCGGTGTGGGCAAGGTGCTGCTGGCCTCGGCACCGGACGACGTCGTCGCCGAGGTCCTGGCCGCGCCCCCGCGGGCCACCCGGCACACCGTCGTCGACCCCGCACGGCTGTCCCGCGAGCTGGCCGAGGTGCGCCGCCGCGGCTGGGCCCGCACCGCCGAGGAGATGTCGCTGGGCACCGCCTCGGTCGCCGTCCCGGTGCGCGTCGATCGGGCGGGCACGCCGGTCGTCGCCGCGGCGCTGGGCATCGTCGTCCCGAGCCACCGGCGCGACCTCGCCCGGCTCGTGCCGGTGCTCGAGGTGGCCGCCCGGGGCATCGGCCGGGCGCTGGCGCGAACGGCCCCCTTCCGCTGAGCGGGAGCACACGGTGTCCTCCGGGACGTAGCCGGGGTCACACTCGCCGGCATGCGCACCCAGGTGGGGATCATCGGCGCCGGCCCGGCCGGACTGCTCCTGTCGCGGCTGCTCGCCCGGCAGGGCATCGACTCGGTGGTGCTGGAGAACCGGTCCCGCGAGTACGTGCAGGGCCGCATCCGCGCCGGGATCCTCGAGCAGAACACCGTCGACGTCCTCACCGAGGCCGGCATGGGCGACCGGCTGCACCGCGAGGGACTCGAGCACCGCGGGGTGTACCTGCAGTACCCGGGCGTGCGCCACCAGCTCGACTTCCCCGGCCTGTGCGGCCGCCGGGTGTGGGTCTACGGGCAGACCGAGGTGGTCAAGGACCTCATCGCCGCCCAGCTCGGCGGCGGCCCGCCGCTGCTGTTCGACGTCTCCGACGTCGCCATCGAGGACGTCGACACCGACGGTCCCCGCATCCGGTTCACCGACGCCGACGGCGTGCCCCAGGTGCTCGAGTGCGACGTCGTCGCCGGCACCGACGGCTTCCACGGCCCGTCGCGGGCGGTCGTGGCCGAGGGCGCGGCCGGGCAGCAGCTGTGGGAGCGCACCTACCCCTACGCGTGGCTGGGCATCCTGGCCGACGCCGCCCCGGCCACCGACGAGCTGATCTACGCCTGGCACCCCGACGGCTTCGCGCTCTACTCGATGCGCTCGCCGTCGGTGTCGCGGCTGTACCTGCAGGTCGACCCGTCGGAGCGGATCGAGGACTGGTCCGACGACCGCATCTGGTCGGGCCTGGCGACCCGGTTCGCGCACGAGGGCTGGGAGATCAGCACCGGGACGGTCACCGAGAAGTCGATCCTGCCGATGCGCTCGTTCGTCAGCGCGCCGATGCGCCGCGGCCGGCTGTTCCTCGCCGGTGACGCCGCGCACATCGTCCCGCCGACCGGCGCCAAGGGCCTCAACCTCGCCGTCGCCGACGTCGTCCTGCTCTCCCGCGCGCTGGTGCGGCTGCTGCAGGAGAAGGAGACCGACCTGGTCGACGCCTACTCCGACGCCGCGCTGGCGCGGGTCTGGCGGGCCACCCACTTCTCCTGGTGGATGACCTCGATGCTGCACACCACCGGCGACCCGTTCGACGCGCAGCTGCAGCTCTCCCAGCTGCGGCGGGTGTGCTCCTCCGAGGCCGCCGCCCGCGAGCTCGCCGAGAACTACACCGGCCTGCCGCTCTGAGGAGACCCCGGCCCGAGGGCAGGGTCGGTCAACCGTCGGGCAGCAGCGCGGCCACCCGGTCGGCGGTGCCGGGCGCCAGCGGCAGGTGCCGCAGGACGCCGGTGACCTCCCCGGGCTCCAGGCCCTGCTCGCCCAGCACGGCGAGCAGCCGGCCGGCGTCCTCCGGCGGCACCGGCGCGGCGAGCCCCGCCTCGCGGACGGCGGCCAGCGCGAGGAACAGCGCGCCCGCCAGCCCCTCGTCCGGCTCCCGCCCGGTCGGCGCCGGCGCGGCAGCGGCGGCGCGGGTGGCGGCCTCGGCGGCGCGGACCAGGGACAGCGGCAGCCCCTCGGACTCGACCTCCAGCAGCGGCATGCGCCCGAGCGCGGCCAGCACGAGGTGCTCGGCCTCGGTGCGCAGCGGCTCCTCCCACTCGCCCACGCGGACGACGCCGGCCAGGTCGACGTCGGCGGGGTCCTCGCCCAGGTCGTCGAGCAGCTCGGCCCACTGCCCGGGCCGGGTGCGGCGGGCGCGGTCGGCGGCCAGGACGCAGGTCTCCTGCACGAACGGCTCGATGACCTCGCGGTCGAAGCGGTCGGCGAAGACGGTGCCGTCGGCGTCGACGGCGTTGAGCGCGTCCTGGAAGCTGCCGGGGCGGGCGTCGCCGAGCTCGAGCCGGCCGTCCTCCTCCCCCGACAGCGCCTGACCGGTCGCGGCGCGGTCGCCGATGGTCGACCCGGTGGCCACGAGCCGGCCGCGCAGCCGCAGGTGGTGGGGGCGGTCGGACAGGCCCACGCTCCACGCGCACGCCTCGGCGATCAGCGCGGCACGTCGCTCGCGCAGCACCTCGCGGCCCAGCAGGCCGAACCAGTCGGGCTCGAATCCCAGGGTGTCGAACACCCCTCCTGCCTACCCCGCGCGCGGGGGGACCGGCACGCGCTGCAGGTCGGCGGCGACGACGAGGTCGCCGTCGTACACCGCACGGGCCTCGTCCGCGAAGCGGCGCGGGTCGTCGTAGCGCTGGGAGAAGTGGGTGAGCACCAGCCGCCGCACCCCGGCCTCCGCGGCCACCCGCGCGGCCTGCCGGGCGGTCAGGTGGCCGTACCGCCCCGCCAGCGCGGCGTCCTCCTCCAGGAAGGTCGACTCGACGACCAGCAGGTCGGCGCCGTCGGCCAGTGCCGGCACGCCGTCGCACATGCGGGTGTCCATGACGAAGGCGAACCGCTGTCCGGGCCGGGGCGCGCTCACGTCCTCGAGCCGCACCGTCCGCTCCCCCACCCGCAGGACGCCCGCGCGCTGCAGCCGGCCGACGTCCGGCCCGGCGACGCCGGCCGCGGCCAGTCGGCCGGGCAGCATCCGCCGGCCGTCGGGCTCGACCAGCCGGTAGCCGAAGGACTCGACCGGGTGGTCGAGCCGCCGGGCCTCCCACGTGCCGGCTGGGTCCTCGGCCACCGGGCCGTCGCCGGTGACCGGTCCGCCGCGCACGTCGGCGACGTCGGCGACGACGCTGGCGTGCCGCAGCCGCTCGTAGAAGTGCTGCCCGGAGGCCGGGTGGTGGACCGTCACCGGGTGCGGGACGCGGTCCAGCGACATCCGCTGCACCACGCCCGGCAGGCCGAGGCAGTGGTCGCCGTGGAAGTGGCTGACGAACACCCGGTGGACGGCGCTGCTCGGCACCCCGGCCAGGAGCATCTGCCGCTGGGTGCCCTCGCCGGGGTCGAGGAGGAAGCCGCGGCCGTCCCAGCGCAGCAGGTAGCCGTTGTGGTTGCGGGTGCGGGTGGGCGCCTGGCTGGCGGTGCCGAGCACGACCAGCTCCCGCGCCGCCACGGCCGCGACGCTACCGGCGCCGTCCGCCCGCGGCGGTGCCGCACGAGCCGTCGGCCGGCGGCGGGCGGGTCCGGCACACCGCCGTGGGGGGGCCCCCCCCCGGGGGGGCGCCCCCCCCCCGGGGGGGGGGGGCCCCGCGGGGGGGGGGGGGGCGG
>NZ_JBFNXQ010000044.1:0-40384 GCF_041018925.1 Geodermatophilus maliterrae | reverse complement strand
CTCGGCACCGTCGGCGCCGAGGCGTCAGCGGCGCTGGGCGTCGACCTGCCGACGGCGCCCGACACCTGGGTGCCGACCGGCACGGGTCGGGCCGTCTGGCTCGGCCCCGAGGAGTGGCTGCTCACCAGCAGCACCGAGGCACCCGAGGATCTGGAGGTCCGGGTCCGCGCCGCCGTCCGCCCGCTGGGCGGGTCCGCGGCGGACGTCTCCGCCCAGCGGACCGTCCTGCGGCTGACGGGGGCGCGGGTGCGCGAGGTGCTGGCCAAGGGCTGCAGCATCGACCTGCACCCGCGGGTCTTCGGCCGGGGCCGCAGCGCGCAGACCACGCTCGGCCAGGCGGGCGTCGTGCTGCTCGCCCTCTCCGACGCGGGCGAGGACTTCGCGCTCTTCGTCCGGTCCTCCTTCGCCGGCCACCTGGCCGACTGGCTGCTGGACGCGGTCCTCGAGTTCACCCCCACCTCCACCAGCTGACCGGCCCTCGTCGGCAGTCCCCGGATCCACCGGCACGTCAGGAGCGAAAGCAATGTCCACCACCCCTCGTGTGGTCATCATCGGAGCGGGGATCGTCGGCGCCAACCTGGCCGACGAGCTGACCGCCCGTGGCTGGGACCGGGTCACCGTGGTCGACCAGGGACCCCTCCCGCTGACCGGCGGTTCCACCTCGCACGCCCCGGGGCTGGTCTTCCAGACCAACGCCTCCAAGACGATGACGGCCTTCGCCAGTTACACCGTCGAGAAGTTCCTCGCCCTCGACGTCGACGGCGCGTGGTGCTTCAACCAGGTGGGCGGCCTCGAGGTCGCCACCACCCCGGAGCGGCTCGCCGACCTGCACCGCAAGCAGGGCTGGGCCACCTCCTGGGGCGTGGAGTCCCAGGTGGTCGACGCCGAGGAGTGCGTGCGGCTGCACCCGCTGGTCGACCGCGAGCGCATCCTCGGCGGCCTGCACATCCCCACCGACGGCCTGGCCAAGGCATCCCGGGCGGTCGTCGCCCTGGCCCGCCGCGCCGAGGCCAGGGGAGCCCGCTTCCAGGGCTCCACCCGGGTCACCGGCATCGAGCAGGCCGGTGGCCGGGTCACCGGCGTCCGGACCCCGGACGGGGTCATCCCCGCCGACGTGGTCGTCTCCTGCGCCGGCTTCTGGGGGCCGGCGGTCGGCGCCATGGTCGGCATGGACGTCCCCCTGCTGCCGCTGGCCCACCAGTTCGTCTGGACCGGCCAGGTGCCGGACCTGGTCGGCCGCAACGACGAGCTCAGCGAGGCGAGCCTGCCGATCCTGCGCCACCAGGACCAGGACCTCTACTACCGGGAGAAGGGCGACCGCCTCGGCATCGGCTCCTACGCCCACCGCCCGATGCCGGTGGAGCTCGGCGACCTGCGCGAGCTGCCCCAGGGCGACGACGTCCGGGAGTCGTCGATGCCCTCGATGCTGCCCTTCACCGAGGAGGACTTCGCCGAGCAGTGGGCGCGGAGCCAGGAGCTGCTGCCCTCGCTGCGCTCCTCGAAGATCGACAACGGCTTCAACGGCGTCTTCTCCTTCACCCCGGACGGCGGCCCGCTGGTCGGGGAGTCCCCGGACGTCGCCGGCTTCTGGATCGCCGAGGCGGTGTGGGTGACCCACTCCGCCGGGGTCGCGCGGTCGGTGGCCCAGCTGCTGGTCGAGGGCCGCAGCGAGATCGACCTGCACGGCTGCGACGTGCACCGCTTCGAGGACGTCCAGCTCGCCCCGGCGTACGTCAGCGAGACCTCCCAGCAGAACTTCGTGGAGATCTACGACGTGCTCCACCCCCTGCAGCCGAAGCTGTCCCCGCGCAACCTGCGGGTGAGCCCGTTCCACGCGCGCCAGGAGCAGCTCGGCGCCGTCTTCCTCGAGGGCGGTGGCTGGGAGCGGCCGCACTGGTACGAGGCCAATGCCCCGCTGGTCGAGGACCTGCCGGCGGAGTGGACCCCGCCGTCGCGGGACTCCTGGAGCGCACAGTTCCACTCGCCCATCGCGGCGGCCGAGGCGTGGAAGACCCGCACCGCCGTCGCGCTGTACGACATGACGCCCCTCAAGCGGCTGGAGGTCAGCGGACCGGGCGCCCTTCCCCTCCTGCAGCGGCTGACGACCGGCGAGATGGACAAGTCGGTCGGGGCGGTGACCTACACCCTGGTCCTCGACGGGGCCGGCGGCATCCGCAGTGACCTCACCGTCGCCCGGCTGGGCGAGCAGCTGTTCCAGATCGGCGCCAACGGCAACCTCGACCTCGACCACCTGCGCCGGCAGGCGCCCGCCGACGGCAGCGTGCAGATCCGGGACATCACCGGCGGGACGTGCTGCATCGGCCTGTGGGGCCCGCGGGCCCGGGACGTCGTCCAGTCGCTCACCTCCGACGACTTCTCCAACGACGGGCTGAAGTACTTCCGCGCCAAGCGGGCCCGGATCGCCGGGGTGCCGGTGACGGCGATGCGGCTGTCCTACGTCGGCGAGCTGGGCTGGGAGCTCTACACCACCGCCGACAACGGCCAGAGGCTGTGGGACGTGCTGTGGGCCGCCGGTCAGGGGCACGGCATCGTCGCCGCGGGCCGCGCGGCCTTCAACAGCCTGCGCCTGGAGAAGGGCTACCGCGCCTGGGGCCACGACATGACCACCGAGCACAACCCCTACGAAGCCGGCCTGGGGTTCGCCGTCCGCGAGCAGAAGGAGGGCTTCGTCGGGCGGGAGGCCATCGCCGGGATCAGCGACGACACCGTGCGCCGGCGGCTGTCCTGCCTCACGATCGACGACGGCCGCAGCGTCGTCCTCGGCCATGAGCCCGTCTTCGTCGACGGCCGCCCGGCCGGCTACGTCACCAGCGCCGCCTTCGGGCACACCGTCGGCCGGCCCATCGCCTACGCCTGGCTGCCCGCCTCGACGACCGTCGGCACGAGGGTCGAGATCGAGTACTTCGGCACCCGGATCGCGGCCACCGTCGCCGCCGAGCCGCTCGTCGACCCGGCCATGACCCGGCTCCGCGGCTGACACCGCTCCCGCCCCTCTCGCCGGACCGGCAGGCGGCCCCGACCACTCCCAGGGCCGCCCGCCGGCCCACGGCCTCGCACACCCCCGGAGGACCGCCCATGCGCACCGACACCATCGAGACGTTCCTGGCCCAGCTCGCCGCCAGGGTGCCCGCCCCGGGAGGCGGGGCCACCGCCGCGCTGCACGCGGCCCAGGCCGCCGCCCTGGTGGCGATGGTCGCCCGCTACAGCGACTCGGCGAAGTACGCCGAGCACGCCGAGGAGATCGCCACCGTCACGGCAACCGCCGACCGGCTGCGCGAGAACGCGCTGGGTCTGGCCGAGGAGGACGCCGCGGCCTTCACGGCGGTCACCGAGGCGTACGGACTCCCCAAGAGGACGGCGGACGAGGCCGCAGCCCGGTCGGGGGCCATCGCCGAGGCCCTGGTCGCGGCGGCCCACGTGCCGGCGGTCGTCGTCCGCGTCACCGAGCAGGTGCTGAGCCTGGCCGAGCAGATCCTGCCGATCGGCAACCGCAACGTGATCAGCGACGTCGCCGCCGCCGCCGAGGCGGCCCGGGCCGCGGCCACGACGGCCCGGGTCAACGTGGAGATCAACCTCGGCGGCATCAAGGACCCGGGGACCCGGGGAGAGCTCGCAGCGGTCGCCGACACCGTCGACGACCTCGTCCTGCGCGCGGAGAAGGTCACCGCCGCCGTCCGGGACGGGTTGGTCCGATGACAGCGACGTTGAGCGGGACCGAGCTGGCCGCCGGCATCCGCACCGGGGTCGCCGCCGCGGCCGCGGACCTCACGGCCGCCGGGACACCGCCCCGTCTGGCCGTGGTCGTCGCGACGGCGGACGAGTCCAGTGCCTGGTACGTCCGCTCCATCGCCCGGGCCGCGGAGAAGACCGGCATCGCCTGCTCGGTCGTCGACCTCGGGGAGACGGCGACGCCAGAGCGGATCCGCGCAGAGCTGGCCGCGCTCAGCGCAGATCCTGCGGTGCACGGCATCATCCTGCAGACCCCGCTGCCGGCCGACGCCGTCTTCGAGGACCTCGCCGCGTCGATCGACCCGGCCAAGGACGTCGACGGCGCCAACCCGCTCGGCCTGGGACGGCTGGCCGCGGGCCTGCCCGCCTTCGCGCCGGCGACCGCCGAGGCCGTGCTCGCGCTGCTGGACCACCACGGGATCCCCCTGTCCGGCGCGCACGCCGTCGTGGTGGGCCGCTCCACCGTCGTCGGCAAACCGGCTGCGCACCTGCTGCTGCAGCGGGACGCCACCGTGACCGTCTGCCACAGCCGCACCGAGGACCTGGCCGCGGTCACCCGGACCGCGGACGTGCTCGTCGCCGCCGTCGGGCGGCCAGAGCTCATCGCGGCCGAGCACGTCGCCGAGGGCACGGTCGTCATCGACGTCGGGACCAACCCGACGGCCGCCGGCGGGCTGGTCGGGGACGTCGACGCCGGCTCGGTCACCGGACGGGTCGCCGGGCTGACCCCGGTGCCCGGCGGGGTCGGCCCGGTCACCACCGCACTGCTCCTGCGGCACACGGTCACGTCCGCGCGCGGCTGAGGGAGGACCTCGCCACGCCTCGTGCGAAGAGCTCGTCCAGAGAGCTCGTCCGAGGGTCACCCGTGCCGGATCCGACAGATGGGAGCACCTCATGACCCGCCTGGCCGGGGCGGACCTCGCACACCGCCCGCCCGCGGGCACCGGCACCTCGACGCACGCCCTCAGCCGGGCGCTCGCGGCGAGACGGCCCGTGGTCTGCGGCATCCTCAACGTCACCCCCGACTCCTTCTCCGACGGCGGGCGCTTCCACGGCCTCGAGGCAGCCGTGGAGCACGGGTGCACCCTGGCAGCCGATGGCGCCGACCTCATCGACATCGGCGGGGAGTCGACACGACCCGGTTCGCGGCCGCCGACCCTCGCCGAGGAACCCGACCGCGTCGTGCCGGTGGTCGAGGCCCTGGTCGGGCAGGTCCCCGTGCCGTTGTCCGTGGACACCTCGCGTCCCGAGGTCATGAGGGCCGCGGTGGCCGCCGGCGCCAGCATGGTCAACGACGTGCGGGCGCTGCAGTGGCCGGGCGCTCTGCAGGCCGCGGCGCAGCTCGGCGTACCGGTGTGCCTCATGCACATGCAGGGCTCCCCGGAGACCATGCAGACGGACCCGCACTACCGGGACGTCGTCGCCGAGGTGCGCACGTTCCTCGCCGAGCGCATCGTTGCCTGTCTCGACGCCGGCATCCGGCCGGAGCACCTGGTGGTCGACCCGGGGTTCGGGTTCGGCAAGACGCTGACCCACACCGTCGCGCTGCTGGCGTCGCTCGACGCGTTCACCGGCCCGGGCGTCCCGGTCATGGTGGGGCTGTCCCGGAAGTCGGTGCTCGGGCAGCTGACCGGACGGACCGTGGGGGACCGGCTGCCCGGCTCGCTGGCCGCGGCGCTCGTCGCGGTCCAGCGAGGCGCGTCCGTGCTCCGCGTGCACGACGTCGCGGCCACGCGGGACGTCGTGGCGGTCCTGGACGCCGTCGGCACGAGGTGACCACCCCGTGTCCCTCCCGGGCGTCCCCCGGGCGTGCGAGGGGACTCCAGGGGGCGGCCTCGTCCCAGGGCCCGCCCTGAGCGTGTGCAGGGTGGGGGGACGAGGTTCTTCAGATCACCGCGCGGATCGCCCGTTCGAAGCCCAGGACGTGCTCACGGGCGAGGTCGTCGGCCCGGTCCGCGTCACCGGCGGCGATCGCGCGGAGCAGCCCCACGTGCTCCCCGACGTGCTCGTCCACCGTGGGCAGCCGGTCGAGGAACAGACAGAAGATCCGCGTCGCCAGGTTGTCGTAGCGGATCAGGACGTCCTCCAGGTGAGGATTGCCGGCCGCCCGGTAGACGGCACGGTGCACCGCGAGGTCCCAGCGCATGAGCTCCGTCCGGTCGAGCTGGGCGATGTCGAGCTGCTGGATGTGCGAGGCCAGCTCGTCGAGCTCGGCGTGTGCCGTGCGGACGGCTCGCTCGGCGGCCCGGCGGGCGGCCAGCGGCTCGAGCTGGGCGCGGATCTCGGAGGTGTGCGCCAGATCGGAGATGTCCATGCCGGTCGCGAAGGTCCCCCGCCGCGGATAGGACACCACGAGCCGGTCGCCCTCCAGCCGCTTCAGTGCCTCGCGCACCGGTGTCCGACCCACGCCGAGGTCCTTGGCCAGCTCGTCGTCGTCGATCGGATCACTCGGCCGGATGTCGAGCATGATCAGCCGGTCCCTGATCGCCCTGTAGGCCTTGTCCGCCAGGGACTCGGCAGCCGACGGGTCGAGATCCGGCGGTGCGACCGTCACGAACGGATCGGAGAGGTCCACGGCCGAGAGGCCTTGCCTCCTGAGAGGAATCGACATACTGTCATCCTACATCTGATATACCAGCTGTGTACCTAGCTTCGCGGTCGGTGCACTCGTCACACAGCGGTGGAGTGGGAGACACGGGTGTCCATCAGCGCCTTCGACCTGTTCAAGGTGGGCATCGGTCCGTCCAGCTCGCACACCGTTGGTCCCATGCGAGCTGCCTGCGCCTTCGTCTCGCGCCTGCGTGAGGAGGGGCTGCTCGGGCAGGTGGCCGGCGTGCGGTGCGAGCTGTTCGGCTCGCTCGGCGCCACCGGGCACGGGCACGGCAGCGTCAAGGCCGTCGTCCTGGGTCTGGAGGGGGAGCAACCGGACCTCGTCGACCCGCTCGCGGCCGAGCCGCGGGTCGAGACCATCCGCCGCGAGGGCGAGCTCCGGCTGGCCGGCGAGCACCCGATCGCGTTCTCGGTGGACGACGACGTCGTGCTGCACCGGCGCAAGCGGCTGGACTTCCACAGCAACGGGATGCTCTTCCTCGCCGTCGACCCCGCGGGGGAGGAGCTCCGCCGCCGCGAGTACTACTCGGTGGGCGGTGGCTTCGTCCTGGACGAGGACGAGGCCGGCAACCCGGTCATCACCGAGGACCGCACGCCCGTCCGGTACCCGTTCCACAGCGGCGAGGAGCTGCTGGCCCGCACCCGGGACACCGGGCTGCGGATCAGCGACGTGATGCTGGCCAACGAGCTCTCCTGGCGGACCGAGGCCGAGGTCCGCGCCGGTCTGCTGCACGTCTGGTCGGTGATGCAGGAGTGCGTACAGCGCGGCAGCCGGACCACCGGCGTCCTGCCCGGTGGGCTCAAGGTCCGTCGGCGGGCGGCCGCCTTGCACGCCCAGCTGGAGGGCCAGCGCGACGAGACCGACCCGCTCCGCGCGATGGACTGGGTGACCCTCTACGCCCTGGCGGTCAACGAGGAGAACGCGGCCGGCGGGCGGGTGGTCACCGCGCCGACCAACGGTGCCGCCGGCATCGTGCCGGCCGTCCTGCACTACTACCGCGACTTCATCGACTCCTACTCCGACGACGGCGTCGTCCGGTTCCTGCTCACCGCGGCCGCGATCGGGCTGCTGTTCAAGGAGAACGCCTCGATCTCCGGTGCCGAGGTGGGCTGCCAGGGCGAGGTCGGGTCGGCCTGCTCGATGGCCGCCGCCGGTCTCGCCGAGGTCCTGGGCGGCAGCCCGGAGCAGGTGGAGAACGCTGCCGAGATCGGCATCGAGCACAACCTCGGCCTCACCTGTGACCCGGTCGGCGGGCTGGTGCAGATCCCCTGCATCGAGCGCAACGCCGTCGGGTCGGTCAAGGCCATCACCGCGGCTCGCATGGCCGTGCGCGGCGACGGCCGGCACCACGTCCCGCTGGACAAGGCCATCAAGACCATGCGCGAGACGGGTGCGGACATGAAGGACAAGTACAAGGAGACCGCTCGTGGCGGGCTGGCGCTCAACATCGTCGAGTGCTGAGGAGGCACCCGTGTCCCACCCGTACACCCTCACGCTCAGCTGCCCGGAGCGCCCGGGCATCGTGCACGCGGTCAGCTCGTTCCTGTTCGAGCACGGCTGCGACATCGTCGAGCACCAGCAGTTCGACGACGCCGTCCGCGGGCAGCTGTTCCTGCGGACCGAGTTCGTCTGCTCGCAGGACACCGACGCCACCCGCCTGTCGGCGGAGTTCGGTGCGGTGGCCGACGAGTTCGGCATGACCTACCAGCTGACCGGCGACCAGCCGCCGCGGGTGGTCGTCATGGTGTCCAAGCTCGGCCACTGCCTGAACGACCTGGTCTTCCGCTGGCGCGCCGGCAGCCTCGGCGCCGAGCTCGTCGCCGTGGTCTCCAACCACGAGGACCTGCGCCCGATGGCTGAGGCCGCCGGCTTGCCGTTCGTCCACGTGCCCGTGACGCCGACCACCAAGCGGCAGGCCGAGGAGCGGTTGCTCGAGCTGGTCGACGAGCACCGGGCCGACCTGGTCGTGCTGGCGCGGTACATGCAGGTGCTCTCCGACGAGGCCTGCGCAGCTCTGCGCGGCCGGGCGATCAACATCCACCACTCCTTCCTGCCGGGCTTCAAGGGCGCCAAGCCCTACCACCAGGCCTTCGACCGCGGTGTGAAGCTGGTCGGTGCGACGGCGCACTACGTGACGCCCGACCTGGACGAGGGCCCGATCATCGAGCAGGAGGTCATCCGCATCGACCACACCTTCGATCCTCGCGCGCTGGCCACCGTCGGTCAGGACGCCGAGGCGCTGGCGCTGTCGCGGGCCGTGCGCTGGCACTGCGAGCGGCGGGTGCTCCTCAACGGTCACAGCACCGTCGTCTTCCGGTGAACCGGCTACCGGGGGTCTGATGTCGAGCAGGACGGCGGGCCTGCTGTCCCCTGACGGTGCGCCCTCGTCGCGGGCCGCGCTCCACCGGGTCCACCGCCACCTGTACGAGGAGCTCGGGCCGCAGCGGGGTCCGGCCGGCGCGGGGCTCGCCCGCGCGAGGGCCCTGTTCGGGGCGCTGGGGGAGCCCCAGGACCGCTTCCGCGCCGTGCACGTGGCCGGCACCGCGGGGAAGGGGTCGGTGAGCACCTTCGTGGCGAGCCTGCTCCGGGCGCACGGATTCCGCGTCGGTACCCATCTGTCACCGCACGTCTACAGCCTCCTCGAGCGGTTCCAGATCGACGGAGAGCCGGCGCCGGCCGAGCTCGTCGACGCAGCGCTGGCCCGGATCCGGCCGGCCGTGGAGGCGGTGGACCAGGCCGGGCACGGTCGGCCGTCCTTCTTCGAGACCACCAATGCCATCGCCTTCGACCTGTTCGCCGATCAGGTCGACTACGGGGTCGTCGAGACGGGGCTCGGAGGGCTGTTCGACTCCACCAACACGATCTCCCGGGCCGACAAGCTCGGGGTGATCACCCCGATCGGCCTGGACCACCAGGACGTGCTCGGCGCCACGCTCCGCGAGATCGCGGCGCAGAAGGCCGGCATCCTGCCCGTCGGCGGTCGTGCGGTCGCGGCTCGCCAACGCAGTGCCGAGGTGGAGGACGTGCTGAGCACAGAGGCCGCCCGCCGGGGCTGCGATCTCCGGTGGGTGGATCTGGGCCCCCCGGCGGTGCGGGCCTGGACGAGGCCGGGCGGCACGGAACCGCAGCTACGGGGCCAACCGTCCCTGTCCCTGGGACTGACCGGGCAGCACCAGGCCGGCAACGCCCACCTCGCGCTGCGTGCCGTCGAGGCGATCGCCGCGCGGGACGGATGGTCCCTCGATCCTGACGCCATCTGGCTGGGCGCGCGGAGCGCCACGCTGCCCGGTCGCTTCGAACGCCGTGTGATCGGCCGCCGGACCGTGGTCCTCGACGGAGCACACAACCCGATGAAGCTCGCGGCGTTGGTGGCAACCCTGCGGGAGGTCCATCCCGGTGCCCGGTTCCCGTGGGTCCTCGCCGTCAAGCAGGACAAGGACCTCGAGGCCGTCGTGCGGGTCATCGTCCCCACGGCATGCCTGGTGGTCGCCACGCAGTTCGTCACCGGCGACGGCGACCACCTCGCCGGCACGTCCGTCCCCGCCGAGCAGATCGCGATCGCGGCACGGCAGTGCGGGGTCGAGGCCGTGGTGGAGGAGGACCCACAGTGCGCGGTGGCCCGTGCCGCGGGGGGAGCCGAGGCCGGGCTGCCGGTCGTGGTCAGCGGCTCGTTCCACCTGCTCGCCGCCGTGCGTCCGGGAACGACGGCACGGTGAGGTCCGACCTACCGAGGGCGTGGGACCACCGTGGTGATCGCCACCAGGCACCTCGGCGACCCGGGCGGGGCCGCCCTCGGCCTCGTTCCCGGCGATGAGTCGTGGAGTCGGCGGTGCGGGCGACTCCGGCGGCGGGTGCCGCCGTGACGGTCGTCAGCGACCGGCGGCGAGACCGGGTTCCCGCACGGCGCGGAGCCGGTCGAGGAGGGCGTCGAGCGTGCCGCGGTCCTCGTCGCTGAAGCCAGCGAACACCGAGCGCAGGTTGGCCGCGTGGACCTGTGCCGCCTCCTGCAGCTTCGCCCGTCCGGTGTCGGTCAGGCTGGCGTAGGAGACCCGCCGGTCGGTGGGACACGGCACCCGCTCGACGTAGCCGGCGGCCTCCATGCGGTCGACCAACCGGGTCACACCCCCCGTCGTGAGGCTGACCTCCTCGGCGAGGCTGCCCATCGTAAGTCGGCCCGCCTCGGATCGCCCCAACCGCACCAGCACCTCGAACCACGCATGCGGGAGGTCGCAGCGGGCCTCCAGGTCGGCACCGAGCCGCCGCTCGAGGCGGCTCCGGGCCTCCAGTAGTCGGCCGAAGGTCGTGATGAGGGCGTCGTCGCGGCTGGAGATCAAGAGCACATGATGAATCTAGCGTGTCAGTAGTTGACAGTTCAAGTAATACGCCATAGGGTCTTCTTCACACTCAACATCTGAGCCGTCAACCACTTCAGGAGGGTGACATGCGCATCGCGATCATCGGAGCGGGCAACGTCGGCGGCGGTATGGCGGGTGCGGCCGTGGCAGCGGGCCACGACGTCGTGCTCAGCGCGGCGCACCCGGACAGGGCGAGGGCCACGGCGGAGGCGACCGGCGCCCGCGCGGCCGAGGGCAACACCGTCGCCGTCGAGGGGGCGCAGGTCGTCGTCCTCGCCGTCCCCGGCGTCGACGCGCCTGCCGTGGCTGCAGAGCTGGCCCCGACCCTGGGCGGCGCCGTCGTCGTGGACGCCACGAACCCGCTGAACGAGGCCTACAGCGACCTGGCCATCACCGGGACCTCCGGCGCGGAGGCCGTGCAGCAGGCGGCCGGCGCCGTGCCCGTCGTCAAGGCCTTCAACACCGTCTTCGCCAGCCGCTACGCCGCTCCCACCGAGAACGGGACGCCCCTGCAGGTGCTCCTGGCCGGGAACGACTCCGACGCCAAGGCCCGCGTCGCCGAGCTGGCCACCTCACTGGGCTTCGCCCCGATCGACGTCGGCGGCCTGCGGCTGGCTCGCTCGCTGGAGGAGATCGCCTTCCTCAACATCACCCTGAACGCGACCAAGGGCTGGTCCTGGCAGAGCGCCTTCCAGCTGGTCGGCCCCACCGCCTGAACCCACGCACGCACCTCTCGAGGAGACGTCATGACCATCGCCGCCGTCCGGCTCAACCACGCCGTCCTGTTCGTCAGCGACCTCGAGCGGGCGCTGTGCTTCTGGACCGGCGCCTTCGGCATGGAGGTGGCGGCACGTGAGCCCCGGGCCGACGCTGCCTTCCTCCGCTTGCCTCGCTCGGGCAACCACCACGACCTGGGGCTGTTCGGCATCGGCGCCGGTGCCGCGCCGCGGGCCCGCGGCACGGTGGGGCTGTACCACCTGGCCTGGCAGGTGGACACCATCGACGAACTGGAGGACGCCCGGCAGACGCTCGTGCAGATGGGCGCCTTCACCGGCGAGTCCAGCCACGGCGCGACGAAGAGCGTCTACGGCATCGACCCGGACGGCAACGAGTTCGAGGTCATGTGGATGCTGCCGCGTGAGGCGTGGGGCGAGTACCAGAACGCCGCCCCGGTGGACCGGCTGGACGTGGCAGCCGAGGTGCAGCGGTGGTCCGGCGTCGGTACGGCCGGCCGCGTGCTGCCCGGGTCGGTGGAGGCCGAGGTGTGACCACCACGTGGACCGCACCGGTCCGATCGCCGAGGGCGGCGGGTACGCCTGCTTCGCCGGCCACGAGTCGCTGGACCTGCGGATGCGCATGGCCCTCCGGCCGCGGCGGACTCATCCGGCCGTGACACCGGTGGACGGGGGATCCGCCGCCCGTCCCCGGTTCCCGGCCACCGCATCGAGCGCCTGTCCGGTTCCGTCCTCGGGAGCACCGACGGCCCTGACCATGGACCTGAGCAGCAGGCCGGCCGCGGTGGTTGCGGCAGCAGCGATCGCGGAACGGAGCAGACGGTGTGTGCGGTTCACGGCAGCCTCCCGGAGTGACGGGTGCCCGATCTCTACTCCGGTGGGTCGATCGGCTCAACGCCCCGCTCGTCGGTGGTCACGTCGCCCGCCCGTCCGGCGTGATCAGTGCCGTTTCCTGGGTGCACCGGGTCAGCGCGACGTAGAGCGCGGTTCAGCCGCGTGGCGCGGCGGTGATGCCGTCGGGTCGACACGACCACGGTGGCGTCGAACCCCGGGCCCGTGGCCGCGCCGGCGCTCGATGTGGGCCGGGAAGCGGCTGGACGGCCCGAGGACCAGCGCGCCGCGCGTGGCTCCCACGATGGCTCGTCACAGCCGTGCGCCGCTCTCACGCGCGGTCGCGCGTTCGGCCGGGCCGTCCCCTCAGGCAGGTGCGATGGGACCTGTTGGCGTATCCGGAGGGGAGTCGAGCCCGTCGACCGGTGCTCATCACGGGGACGGCGTAGGGGTCGTCCTCGCGGGCCACGTGGACGTGCACGACGCCCTCCAACGGGTCGTACCTGCTCATGGCTGACTCCTCAGCTCGTGCGATGTGGTGGGTCTTCCGGGGTGACGGTCCCAGGCGTGTCACCCGCGCCGGGTGGCCGGCTCGCGACGATGGGCCGGACAGCGGGTCGCGGGCTCAGGCGGCCCGTAGCACCTCGCGTTCAGGAACTCCTCGTGCCGCGGCATACGCGTACGGATGCGTGAAGGCGTACCGGGCCTGCTCGGCATCGACGTCCAACGAGAGGCAGGCGCCGGAGGTCCAGTTCCACACGACGACGGTTGCCGTGGGAGGTGTCTCGATCCCACAGCAGCGCGACCTCGACTGCCCCGTGCTCCCGGCGTGCCAGCTCGACGAGCCGGACCTGGTCCGACCTGCTGCGCGACATGATCACTCACCCCGATCGAGGGTCTGGCGTGGCCTCTGCTGTTCGTCGGGCACGGCCGCTGGAGACCGGTCCGGCCACGGTGACGCGACCGCCCCACCGGTCCCACGCACATCGGGTGAGCCGACGGGCCGTTCCTGGCCTGCGTCGAGTCTCGACGCAGGCCAGGAGCACGGGTATCCGTCATCCGGCAGATCCGTGGGGTTCGGAGGGGTCCGCTTCTGCCCTTGGAGCGAGTGCTCCCCGGTCACCCGGAGGTCGGCCGCGACCGCCAGGTGCACCCGACGAAGAGGTGAGCATGCCCGGGCCGGCCGGGCCGCAGGGCCCAGTCCTTCGGCCTCGACCCCCGGTCCTCGGGCCATGCCGACGCCACCGAGGACCGGCAGGGTGGCGTCGGCGTCAGGCCAGGCCCGACTGGTAGGCGAAGACGACCAGCTGGGCGCGGTCCCGGGCGCCGAGCTTGACCATGGCGTGGCTGACGTGCGTGCGGGCGGTGGCGGGGCTGATCACCAACCGGTCGGCGATCTCGTGGTTCGTGAGTCCTTCGGCGACGAGGGCGACGACCTCCGTCTCGCGTTCGGTGAGCTGGTCGATCCGGGGGTGGGGGGTCAGTGGGCGCGGCGAGTGGCTGACGAACTCGCGGATCAGCGTGCGGGTGACGGAGGGCGCGAGAAGCGCGCCGCCGTCGGCGACCGTGCGGATGGCCTCGAGCAGCTGCGCCGGTGCGGTGTCCTTGAGCAGGAACCCACTGGCCCCGCCCCGCAGCGCGTCGAAGACGTACTGGTCGTGCTCGAAGGTGGTCAGCACGATCACCCGGACGTCCGACAGGTCGGGTCGAGCGGCGATGCGGCGGGTGGCCTCCAGCCCGGTGATGCCGGGCATCCGGATGTCCATCAGCACGACGTCGGGGTGGGTGCGAGCGGCTTCGGTGACGGCGGCCAGCCCGTCGGCGGCCTCGCCGACGACGGCGAACCCGTCCTCGTTGTCCAGCAGCGCGCGCAGCCCGAGGCGGACCAGGTCCTGGTCGTCGACGATCAGGACGCCGATCACCTCACGCCTCCTCGATCACCCGGACGGTGCTCTCCCGGGGCCGACCGCTGTCCCACCGACCACGGCGGATGCGTCCCCAGGGCTTGAACACCGACAGGACCATCGCCACCAGCAGCGCGGTGGTCGACACCGTCGGCGGGAACACGAGGTCGGAGAAGACCGGCAAGGACCCGCCCCCGTCCAGTGTGCCGCGGGCGTCGGCCGCCAGCCGGGTGACCTCCGGTCCCAGCAGCAGGACGACGAGCGTCACGAGGAGGACGTTGAGCACCAGCTTGACGGCCACCCACCAGTAGCGCAGGAGCCCGTACTTGGTGCCGGTCCCGAGCAGGACCCCGCTGGCCAGGGTCAGGAGGCCCAGGACGAGCAGCGGCCACGTGGCGAACGTCGCGATGCTGACCAGGGCGGCGGCGGGAACGGTCGGGTCCTCGGCGGTCGTCGCGGCCAGCACCAGGAGGCCGAGGACGACGGCGAAGCCGAGCCAGGATCCGGCGGCGCAGACGTGGACCAGCAGGAGGGCCTTCCGGGGCCGGGCTCCCAGCCGCCATGGTGGTGGGGCGGGTCTCGGAGTCGCCGCGCGGTCGTGCGTCGGAAGCCGGCGCACGCGTTCGGCACCTGCAGTGGTGGTCATCGATCCCTCCTCGGACCGAGATGGGCTGTACAGGTGCGCCGGGGGAGACCCCGGCGACCGGACGTCGTGAACCGCGCCGCGGGAACGGCCAGCCGGGTGGACGGCGGGACCGCCTGAGCCTGCGGTCCCCGCCGACCCGTGCGGAGACGGTGGCGTCCATGGCCACGATCGTGGGGTCCCACCGAGGCTCCGCCATCGGGCGCCGGACGCATCTGTCCCTACGCCCGGCGACGTACCGCGCGCCGCGTCGCGCAGGGCTCGCCAGCCGGGCCCTCAGCGCCCGCCTCCGGGAGCGGGCAGCGTCGCCCGGACGACGAACACGCGGGGATCGCCCTCCGGGCCGACGCTGAACGTGCCGCCGACCTGCTGCACCCGGCGGCGCATCCCAGCGATGCCGAACCCCTCGCCCGAGGCGTGCGGCAGCAGGTCGTCGTTGCGCGTCTCCAGACGCACGGAGTCGGCGCCGTAGTGCACCCGTACCGCGGCCCGCGCGCCGGCTCCGTGCTTGACCACGTTGGTCAGCGACTCCTGCAGCACGCGGTACGCGACCACGTCCACCGAGGCAGGCAGCCGTCGGGCGACGCCGGTGACGGTGAGGTCCACCGGCACCCCGGCGGCCTCCACCCGATCGCGGAGCTCGGCGAGCCGGTCGAGCCCCGGGGCCGGACGCACCGTCTCCTGCCGACCACGGGGCGTCAGCGCGCCCAACGTGGCCCGCAGTTCTCCGAGCGCCTCAGCGCTGGCCCGGCTGATCGCCGCCAGGGCCTCGTGCGCCTGCTCCGGCCGCTTCTCGCTCAGGTGCAGGGCGATGTCGGCCTGCATCTGGATGGCCGCGAGACCGTGGCCGACGATGTCGTGGACCTCGGAGGCGATGGTGAGTCGCTCGGCGTCGACCAGTCGGCGTTCGCGCTCCGCGAGCTGCTGAGCGCGGGCCTCGAGGACCAGTCGCCTGGCCACGCCCGCGGTGTAGGGCACGGCCACCCAGGAGGCGGCCGGCACCAGCGCCGCCAGGGCCGGGAGGCCGGAGGGGTGGGAGAACACGTGGCCGACCAGTGCGACCAGCGCCGCGCCGGCCCAGCCCGTGGCCTGGCCCAGGGGCAGACGACGAGCCACGGAGTAGACGCCCACGGCGAGCATGACCAGCACCGGGCCGAAGGGGTACCCCAGTGCCAGGTACGTGCCGGTGCACACCACCGAGCCGGCGAGGGAGGCGGCGGGTCGCCGGCGGCGCCAGCCGGTGGCGACGCCGGCTCCCACGACGAGGGCCAGGGCCAGCAGATCCACGTCGCGGTCGGTCCCGGACACCCGGTCGATGGCGGGTGCGGTGGCCAGACCCACCGTCACGAGCGCCACCGCCAGCCCCGCGTCGCCGACCCACGCCGGCCTGCGGACCCGGTGCACCCACGGAGGTGCATCGGCCGTACCGGCGGCGCTCACGGTGCGGTCCCTCCTCGCGACCGGCCCTCGCCTGCGCCGGGGAGGGCGGAGGCGGGGCGGCCCGGAGATCGTGGCGGGCCCAGTGTGGACTCCTGGCGCTGCCCGCGGGCGGATGACCGGCGCCCACCCCCGCGCCACCCGACCGAGGACGCGTCGACAGTCTGTCGGGGCACCGGGCGGAGGTCGACCGTCGCGCGGCGCACCCGCCGCTACGCGCCACGGCGTAGCCCGGGTCCGCCGACCACTCCGGCGCGGCGAGGGCACCCCCCTCCTGGTGAGGGGGGGCGGACGGCCTCTGCCGGTGGAGGGATCCGGCCCCGCGTCCGACCGCAGATCTCTGCCTCCTGGCCCGTGCCGCCGCGCGAGTCCTCCGCGCAGGCTCGTCGTCATGACGAGTCACGTGGACACGCGACCGCTCCCGCCGTTCGCCCCCGGTCCGGCGACCTCGGAGTT
Organism: Geodermatophilus maliterrae; assembly: GCF_041018925.1. Classification (NCBI taxonomy): domain Bacteria; kingdom Bacillati; phylum Actinomycetota; class Actinomycetes; order Geodermatophilales; family Geodermatophilaceae; genus Geodermatophilus; species Geodermatophilus maliterrae. Next base: position 23,663 of record NZ_JBFNXQ010000044.1, on the reverse strand, counting down.
CGACGTCGACACCGCGGTCAGCACGACCGGTCCCGGCCGGTTCGCGGCGCGGATCACCGACCGGTGGAACGCCCTCGGCGGCGGACCCGACGGCGGCTACCTCCTCACCCCGGTCCTGCGTGCGATGGCCGTCGAGGTGCCCGGCGGCACCCCCCTGGTCGTCTCCGCCTCCTACCTCGCAGCGGCGAGACCAGGGGAGGCCGCAGTGTGCAGGACGACCCTGCGGGTGGGGCGACGCTTCACGACGGCGGAGGCCTCGCTGTCCCAGGGCGACCGGCAGGTGGTGCACGCCGTCGCCACGTTCGCCGGGCCGGAGGCGCGCGTGGCACCCGGAGCCGGCGGCGGGGCGGCGCCGGACGTGTCCCCGCCCGAGGACTGTGCCGAGCCACTGGCCGGCGTCCGGCTGCCCGGGGTGAGCATCACCGATCGGATCCACCACCGGTTCCCGGAGGTGCCGGGCTGGTGGAGGGGGCGACCGACGGGGAACGCGTCGATGGACGTGTGGATGAGGTTCCGGGACGGGCGGGACGCCGACCCGGTGGCACTCGCCCTCCTGGTCGACGCCGCCCCTCCGGCGGTGCTCGAGCTGGGCGCGCCCGCCTCGACGACCCTCCGGATGACCGTCCACCTGCGGGCGCGGCCGACGCCGGGGTGGCTGCTCGCCCGTGTCGCCACCCGCCACGTCATCGATGGCCACCACGAGGAGGACGTGGAGATCCGGGACCGGGCCGGCCGCCTGGTCGCCCAGTCACGCCAGCTCGCCGTGCTGCCGGCCGGGCGCCCGCTGAAGATCACCGGCCGCTGATCGCGATGGCCACTGTGCCTGTGCGGCCGGCCCGACCGTGGGTGGTCGCCGCCGCCTACGCCGTGCCGCTGTGCGTGCTGCCGTCCTCGATCTGGCGGGTGCAGCTCGTGGTGTCCGGCCAGCTGCCGATCGGGGACGGGGGCTGGTACCCGCTGCTGCTGAGCGCACTGTCGGTGCTCGCCGCGCTGCTGACCCTCGGCCTGGTCCACCGATGGGGCGAGGTCGTGCCCCGCTGGGTGCCGGGGATCGGAGGACGGCCGATCCCGGTGCGGGCCGCCGTCCTCCCCGCTGCGGTCGGTGCGGCACTCGTCACCGGGATCTCCGTGTACGCGGTGGTGAACCTGCTGTTCGGTCTCGTCGAGCGTGGTCCGGTCCTGGTCGACACCGGTGCGCAGCGGAGCCTGCAGCCGCCCGACGACCACCTGGCCTGGCTGTACGCGCCGCTCCTGGCGTGGGGTCCGCTGCTGGCGCTGGTGGCCGTTGCCCACCACCGCCGACGGACGCGACGGCGACCGACCGCTGCCGCCGGCCGTGACGAGGTCAGCACGGCGGGCACGCCGTCCCCCACGGCCGGGCGTGGCCGGGACCCGACGACACCGGTCGGCGCGGTCCTAGTCTGCGACCGTGTCGGGGCCGCCGGGCCGGGTGATCGCCGTGGCGCTGACAGCCGTCCTGGCGGCGCTGGCCACGTCCGCCTGGACCGGGCTGATCCCCGCGGTGCCGCTGGCGGTGGCACTCGGGGGCGCGAGCGCCGTCCTGTCCGGCTGGCCGCGTTCGCGTTCGTGGCTGGCCGGGGTGGCGCTGCTCGCGTCCGCCGTGTCCCTCGCCACCACGTCCGCGCGCTTCCTGACCTCGTACCGGTTCCCACCGACAGCGGCACTCCTCGGGCTGGTCGAGGTGGCCGCCCTCGCGCTGGTGCTGGTCCTGGCCGTCCGCTGGCTCCCGCTGCGGCCACTGGTCCCCGCCGGCGTGCTGGTGGCGGCGGCCGTCGGGACCTGGATCCTGCGGATCGTCCCGGAGTCCACTCCGCTCGGCCTCCTCGGCGCCCTCTCCTCGTGGTCCCCCGTGCCGGTCGTCGCCGCGCTCGCCGGCGGGTACGGACGGCGGGCCGACCGGCGACGGCGTCTGGCGGTGCAGGAGGCCCGGCGCGCGCAGCGGCTGGACCTGGCCCGGGACCTGCACGACTTCGTGGCCCACGACGTGACGGGCATCGTCGTCCAGGCACAGGCCGCGCAACTGGTGGGGGCCGAGGACCCGCAGGCGGCGCTCGACGCACTGCGGCGCATCGAGGAGGCGGGTCAGCAGGCCCTGGCGTCGATGGACGAGGCGCTGCAGGTGCTCCGCACGGAACCGGACGGCGCCGTCCCCGATGACGACGGAGCGGTCGGGCGGGGCGGCCTGGCGGAGTTGCCGCAGCTCCTCGCGCGGTTCGCGGACAGCGGCGGACCGGCGGTGGACGCGCAGGTGGACCGCCGACTGGTCGAGGGGCTTCCGGCACGGGTCAGCGCCGTCGCCTACCGGATCGTCGTGGAGGGTCTGACGAACGTCCGGCGGCATGCCACGCACGCCCGCGAGGTCTCGGTGCGGATCGACGACGGTGGTGCGGGGGACGCGCTGACCGTGTCGATCGTCAACGACCTGCCGCAGGGGGGCGAGGTGCTGGCAGCCCGGGACCCCGGCGTCGGTGGCGCCGGTCTGGCCGAGCTGGCCCAGCTGGTGCGGGACCAGGGCGGCGAGCTCACCGCCGGACCCGAACGGGGGAACTGGCGGCTGACGGCGCGGCTACCGCTACCCGGCCCCCGTCCGTCAGCATGACGTCGTGGCGGCGCCGACCCGGATCCTGATCGCCGACGACCAGGAGAACATCCGCAGCGGCTTCCGGCTGATCCTCGACGCCCAGCCGGACATGGCGGTCGTGGGTGAGGCGGCCGACGGTGAGCGGGCTGTCGAGCTCGCCCGCCGACTGCGCCCCGACGTCGTCCTGGCGGACGTCCGCATGCCCCGCATGGACGGCCTCGAGGTCACCCGGCGGCTCACCGGGCCCGGGGTGCCCGACCCGATCCGGGTCATCGTGGTGACCACCTTCGACCTCGACGAGTACGTCGCCGAGGCGCTGCGACACGGTGCGTGCGGCTTCCTCCTCAAGCGCTCCGGCCCGACCCTGCTGATCGAGGCGATCCGGGCGGCCATGGCCGGCGACACGCTGATCAGCCCGCAGATCACCGTCCGGCTGCTCCGGAGGCTGGCGGTCTCGTCACCGGACACCGAGGGTGCGACGGCGACCGGCCTCACGCCCCGCGAGATGGACGTCGCGCGCGCCGTGGCGACCGGCAGGACGAACGCCGAGATCGCCCGGGAGTTGTTCGTGTCGCCTGGCACCGTGAAGACCCACGTCGCCAACATCCAGGAGAAGCTGGGCACCCGGAACCGGGTCGGCATCGCCGCCTGGGTGTGGGCACACGGCCACGCCGTCCCGTAGTCGGCCACGGCGGGCGTCACAGCCGGCCGCAGTGAGGGCAGCGCCCCCGTCGGCGCAGGTGGTAGGCGAAGGTCGAAGCTCCCAGCGCGACGCCCCACAGCGGCCAGAGCAGGCCAGGACCCGCGGTGCCCCAGTCCTCCCCGACGGCTCCCGGGGGCAGGTCGCCCAGCACCAGCGCGCGCAGGCCGCTCAACCCGGAGCTGAGGACGAAGACGGTCACCAGGGCGGCCGGCAGGATCGCCGTCCGCGGCCGCACCGCACGTCCCCGGAGTCCCGGGATCCACCGCGGGTAGACCTCGCCCCACCGCTGGACCAGGCCGAGCGTGAGCACCGCGCCGCCCACGGCGAGGGTGGCCATGAAGGCGCCGGCCAGCCAGATGTCCGGGGAGTCCGCCGACTGCTCACGGAGGAGATCGCGCGTGACGCCCAGCGGGATGCCCAGCGCCCAGGCGAACCTCGTCGTCGCGTACACGAGCGGGACGGCGACGGCCAGGTAGGCCGCCCACCGGCCCCACCGGGCCGCGCACTGCGCCGACGCCCACGTCCCGGTCCGCTCGCTGCGGCCGCAGGACTCGCACGCTGATCGCCCCCGGCGCTGGTGGACGAGCGTGGCGGCGGCCCACAGCAGTCCGCCGGTGACCAGGATCACCTGGTTGACCACCGGCCACGGCAGCTGGCTGGCCACGCTGACGCCGGGCGGCCAGTCGAAGGGTGCCCCGATCAGCACGATCGGCACGTGCGCGGCCGCGATCAGCAGCCGGCCGTCGGGAACGACCAGGGTCAGCACCACGGCAGCCAGCCAGCCCGTTCCTGCCAGGACCGGGGAGCCGGCGTGGCGCGCCCCGCGCGCGACCATCACGACGGCCAGCGCCGCGGAGAGGAGACCGAGGACGGCGATCACCGGGGCCGCCGAGGCCTGACCCACGTGCGCGAGGAGCGACTGCCCGGCGGCGTGCGGGTCGTTCGCCGACCCGAAGGGGAAGCCGCCGCCGCCGGCGGCCCAGTAGACCCCGACCGTGCCGTACGCGGCGGACCAGCCGGCCGCTGCCCAGCCCACCCACTGCGGCCAGCGGTCCAGGGCACGTGGGGATGGCCCGGGCACGCCCTGGGACGGAGGCGTCTTCGCCGGTGCCGCTCCGGAGGGTTCTGTCACGGATCCAGGCTCGGGGTCCCGGCAGGGCGCGAGTACCTGCCGAACGGGGGAGATGGCAACCGTCTGGGGTCCGCCCTCCGCCCCCCGGCACAGGACGAGCACCCGCGCTCCTGCCACGTCGGTCGGCAGACCGTCCGGCGTGCTCCGGTGCGACGCCGAGGCGGACCGGTACGGCCGGTCGGCACGCCCCGGGACGCATCCGGGGAACCGCTCGACGGCCGACGCGCAACGGTCGCCTCGGCGTCGGGTTCCGAGGACCGATGTCCTGTTCGAGGAGGGAGCCCCATGACGACCCCTCGTGCGGCAGCGGTGGGCACGGGTCGGCGCCGCCGCGGCGGCGCTCTCCATCGGCATCGGCGCGCTCGTCACCCTCGACCTGCGGGACCAGCTCTCCGACGACGAGGCGCTCCTCACGCTCGCGGGGAGCGCCGTCGAGGTGGTGGGACTCGTCGGCGCGCTGGCCTGCTGTGGTCTCGTGCTGCGCGAGGCGTTCCGCACCAGGCGGGCCGCCGGTCCCCGCGATGCCCGGTGACCTGTACCGAGGACGGGCCGTCCCCGCCGGCAGCAGTGCACCGGCGGCCACCTACCCCGGACCGCACGGAGGGTCGGCGGCGGGCCCGCGGTTCCAGAGCCGTCCGGAGTCGCCCACCTCGCGGAAGTCGGGGTCGGGGGAGCGGCGTGCCCGGCGCGGCGACCGGCGGGTCCCCGGGGCGAGCGGCTCCGGCTCGCCGGCGACGGCCTCCGTCACGCGCACCACGCCCCACTGGATCGCCGGGCCGGGTGCCGCACGAGCGGGCCGCCGGTGGGGAACGCGGATCCCGCGACGCGTCGTCACGTGGCCCGGCGTACTCGCGTGAGAGCGACGGCTCGGGACAGGGCGACGGCGAGCCCCGCCATCCCCGACACCCCCAGGACCGCGATGACGTCGGGCATGGCGAGGACCAACCGGTACCAGCCGAAGACCCGGCCGGAGAACCGGTCGACGAGCGAGGAGGTCGACAGGGCCAGCACCGTCGGCAGCAGGGGCCAGCCGATGCCCAGGCCTGCCCGCCAGCGCCGCCTCCCGTGCCGGCGGGCCCAGCCGGGGGAGCGCCGTACTCCCGTCAGCCCGACGGCGGCGACCGGGATCACCAGGGCGGCGAGCAGCACGCCGAGGTCGCCGACGCCGAAGCCGGGCTCGGGGACCTCCCCGGCGGTGAGGTGGCGGATGAGCCCGCGCTCGAGGTCGGCCCACCCCGTCAGTGCGTGGTTCGTGCCCGCGAGCACGGCGAACGCGTACCCGCTGTCGGGCAGCAGGACCTGTGCGGCGTGGAAGGTCGAGAGCACGCCGGTGTGCGACAGCACCGCCGGCGGACCCGGATCGAGCGTCCAACCCATCGCGTACGAACCCGCCACTCCGGGCGGTGGCGTGTGGGTCAACCGGAGCCAGCGGGCACCGAGCAGGGAGCGGCCACCGAACCTGCCGTCGTTCTGCTGCACCACCAGCCAGTTGGCGATGTCGCGGGCCGTGGAGAGGACGCCCGCCGAGCCGCCCACGTACCCGTCCAGCTCGTCGCGGGGGACGGGGACGCCGAAGGCCAGGACGTGTCCCTGCGCCAGGTCCGGCGCGACTCCCCGTGCCTCCGTCGAGCCGACCACGGCGGTCGAGTGCGTCATCGCCAGCGGTGCGAGGACGTGTTCGCGCAGATGGTCCCCGAAGGGCCTGCCGGTGACCGCTTCGACGAGGCGGGCGAGTACCGCGTAGTTCCGTTCGAAGTAGTGGAACTGCGTGCCCGGCCGGCTCACCGTCCGGGCGTCGCGCAGCGCCGCGACGGCTTCCTCGATGCTCTCGGGTTGGGGCAACCGCACGTCCGGGAAGCCGGCATCGGCCATCCCGCTGGTGTGGTTGAGCAGGTGTCGCACGGTGATGTGACGCCCGGCAGCGCGGTCGGCCACCGTGAACCCGGGGACGTAGCGCTCGACCGGGGCATCGAGCTCCACCCGGCCCGCCTCCACCAGTTGCAGGACCGACACGGCGGTGAACGACTTGCTCAGGGAGGCCAGGAAGAAAGGTGTGTCCGGCGTGACCGGACGGTCCTGGCCGGCCTGCCCGTAGCCGCGCAGGTGGACGACGTCGTCGCCGTGCGTGATCGCGAGGGAGAGGCCCGGAACGCGATTGGCCCGCATCCACGCGGTGACGAAGCCGTCGATCGGCGACGTCGGTGAGCGGGGCGTCGTCGATGCGGGGATGCCGGCGGGGCCGAGCAGGGCGAGTGCCGCCGCGAGGACCAACGCCGCGCTCACGGCCACGGCCCAGCCTCGGCGCGTCATCGCCGACCGCCGAGCCGGAACAGCTGAGGCCGGCTCCGGTGGTCGGCAGGGCACGCGCCGACCCCCTCCGGCCGACATCGGATGACTGCTGGGACCTGCACGGACACGGACACCCTCTCCCTCCGGGTCCTCGCCCGGACCGACGCACGTCGCAGGCATCGCCGTCGTGGTCCAGGCTCCGGCTCCCGCACACCGGCCGGGCATCTCCCGGACGGCCGAGCAGCGGCAGCCACGGGCGCCGGTCTCCGTCGTCCTGGGGATCCGCGATCGGCCGTTCCAGCGGCGAGCCTCGAGTGGTCGACGGCGCTTCTCGACGGACGGCTCACGACCCACGGGCCGAACCTCTTGCGGTCGACTGAACAACCGTTCAGAGTCTCGACCATGCGTTCAGCGGCGGTGTCGGACCTGACGGCGCGGGCTCGCATCCGCGACGCAGCCATCAGGCGGTTCGGTGCCGACGGGTTCGCTGCACCGGTGCGCGCGATCGCTGCCGAGGCCGGCGTGAGCCCCGGACTGGTCATCCACCACTTCGGCTCGAAGGACGGGTTGCGTGCCGTCTGCGACGAGCACGTCCTGCGGCTGATCCGCGAAGCCGAGACCGAGGCGTTCACGGCGTCGGCTCCGGGGGACCTGCTCGGACACCTCGCCGAGCTCGACCGGTACGCCCCCGTGGTCGGTTACCTGGTCCAGGCGGTGCTGGCCGGCGGTGACCTGGCAGTCACGCTCCTCGAGCGGATGACCCGGGACGCCGAGAGGTACCTCGCCGACGCCGTCGCCGCGGGTCGGATACGGCCCAGTCGCGACCCGTCCCGGCGTGCCGCCTTCCTGGTCGACATCGGGATGGGCGCGGTCCTGTCCTTCGTCCGCCGGCACCCGCCGGTCGACGGCGACTACCGCGCCACCCTCCGCGCGTACGCGAGTGCCAACTCCCTGCCGGCCCTCGAGCTCTACACCGAGGGCCTGCTCACCGATGCCACCGTCCTCGACGCCTACCTGGCGATCGACGATCCACCACCTGGGAGTGAGTGATGTCCGAGGGGCCGGCCGTGGCGATCCGCGGCCTGATCAAGGACTTCGGCGACGTCCGTGCGGTCGACAGCCTCGACCTCGCGGTGGAACCCGGCCAGGTGGCCGGCTTCCTAGGCCCGAACGGGGCCGGCAAGTCGACCACGTTGCGGATCCTGCTCGGGCTGCTCCGTGCCGACTCCGGCACCGTGTGCCTGCTCGGCGGCGATCCCTGGACGGATGCGGTCGCGCTGCACCGCAGGCTGGCCTACGTGCCCGGGGACGTCTCCCTGTGGCCCGATCTCACCGGCGGTGAGGTCATCGACCTGCTGATCCGACTCCGCGGCCGTCCGGACAGTGGGCGCACGACGCAGCTGCTGGAGCGCTTCGAGCTCGATCCGACGCAGCGGGCCCGGAGCTACTCGAAGGGCAACCGCCAGAAGGTCGCGCTGGTGGCCGCGCTCGCAGCCGACGTCGAGCTGCTGGTGCTCGACGAGCCGACCTCCGGGCTGGACCCGCTGATGGAGGCGGTGTTCATCGAGTGCCTGCGCGAGGCGAAGGACGCCGGGCGCGCGGTGCTGCTGTCGAGCCACATCCTCGCGGAGGTGGAGAAGGCCTGCGACACCGTGACGATCATCCGTGGCGGGCGCACGGTCGAGAGCGGCACCCTCGACCAGTTGCGCCACCTGACCCGGAGCACCGTCACGGCGGTGACCGGCGGCGACCCCGCTCCGCTGGCCGCGCTCCCCGGGGTGCACGACCTGTCGGTCGACGGACACGAGGTGACCTTCCAGGTGGAGAACGCCGCCCTCCCCGCGGTCACCGGCGTCCTCAGCGGACTCGACGTGCGGAGCCTGGTGTGCACGCCGCCGTCCCTGGAGCAGCTGTTCCTGCAGCACTACGGCGACGAGCTCGCCCCTCCCGAGTCGGTGGGGATCCGATGAGCACCCGGACGCTGATCGACGCCCCCGGGCCGGCCGCGCCCTCGTACGCCGGCGTCGGCGCCCTGCTGGTGGCGACCCTTCGTCGCGACCGCCGCCGGCTGCTGATCTGGGTGCTCGCCCTCGGCGGCGTGAGCGTGTACTCGACGGTCGCCCTCGGCAGCGTGTACCCCACCGCCGCGGACCGGCAGGCGCGTGCCGCGGTCGTCGACACCCCGGCCGGCATCCTGCTCAGCGGGCCGGGCTACGGCATCCCCGACGGTTACACGCTCGGCGCCATGATCGCGAACGAGCTGAGCCTCTCGATCACGATCGCCGTGGCGGTCATGTCCATCCAACTGGTGGTCCGGCACACGCGGGCCGAGGAGGAGAGCGGCAGGGCCGACCTGATCCTGGCCGGCGCCGTCGCGCGCCGGGCACCGCTGCACACCGCGCTGCTGATGGCCGGGCTGGCCGACCTGGCCGTCGCCGTGATCGTCGCCGCGGGGTTGATCGGCTCGGGGCTGACCGCGCTCGACTCCGTGGCGCTGGCGACGGGGTGCGCACTGACCGGCCTGGTCTTCGCCGGTGTCGCCGCGGTCAGCGCGCAGCTCGTCGGACACGCACGGACGGCGGCGGGTGCGGCGTTCGCCGTCCTGGGGGCCGCGGCGTCGATCCGTGGTGTGGGTGACCTGGTACAGGACGGCGGGAGTGCCCTCTCCTGGTTCTCGCCCATCGCCTGGGCGCAGCAGACCCGCGCCTTCGTCGACCTGCGCTGGCCGCCACTGCTGCTCTCCGCCGTCGTGGCGGCGCTCCTGGCGCTGGTCGCCGTCAGGCTCTCCGGACGGCGGGACGTCGGCGCAGGTCTGCTTCCTCCTCGGCGCGGTCGTGCGGCCGCATCGCCGCTGCTCTCGGGTGTCGCGCCGCTGCTCGTCCGCCTGCAACGGGGGGCGATCGCCGGGTGGGTCCTCGCGCTGCTGCTCGCCGGTGTCGTCTTCGGCTCCCTCCACGACTCCGCGACGCAGATGGTCGCCGGCAACCCGCGGCTGGCCGAGGCGTTCACCGTCGAGGACGGGGCGTCCCTGGCGGACTCCTTCGCCGCGGCAACGGCCTCCTACTTCGGCCTGCTCACCGCGGGATTCGCGGTGGCGTCGGTGCTGCGGCTGAGGAGCGAGGAGACGGCCGGCCGGGCGGAGCTGCTGCTGTCCGCCCCCCTGGACCGGCGACGCCTCCTCGCGTCGGTGCTGGCGGTCACCGGAGGCGCGGCGGCGCTGCTGCTGGCCGCGGCCGGTCTCGGCAGCGGCCTGGCGTCGGCCGTGGTGGCCGGGGACGTCACCTCGGTCGGTCGCGGCCTCGGCGCGGCGCTGGTGCACCTGCCGGCGGTCCTCGTGTCGACCGGCTTCACGGCCCTCCTGCTCGGGCTGGCGCCGCGACTGGCCGGGCTCGCCTGGGCGTTGCTGGTCTACGCCGTCCTGGCAGGCGTGTTCGGCCCGCTACTGGGGCTACCGGACCGGGCGCTGCGGCTGTCACCGTTCGGCTGGGTGCCGGCGGTGCCGGCGGAGGCGGTCGACGTCGGGTCCTTGGCCGGTCTGACGCTGGTCGCGGCAGTGCTCGGGGTCCTTGCGGCGATGGGGTTCCGGCGGCGCGACATCCCCGCCTGAGAGCGTCCCGACGCTCAGCGGCCGCCGCGGCGCACGAGACCGCTCTCGTACGCACGGATGACGATGTGCACCCGGTCGCCCAGGCCGAGCTCGGCCAGGATCCGGCCGACGTCTGTCTCGACCGTGGGTTCGGCGAGGTGGAGACGAGCCGCGATCTCGGCGGTCGTGGCTCCGCGGGCGGTCTCGATCCGTACGTCCCCCGGCTGCGGCCGTCGGGATCGCACCCACGACGGCGAAGCCGCCCTCGTCTGCCACGGCCCTCGCCGCCTCCGCCCGGTGCCGACGTGCCAGGCCCCGGAGCCGCACCCCGAGAGGCAGACCCGACCGGGGACGGCGTGCACCGAACCTCCCGATCGGCGGATGGAGACAGCCGACGGGCTCCCCGATGGTGGAACCCGTCCCACGATCCCGACGGGAGAACGCGATGACCGACCCTGACGACCTCCAGTTGACCCAGTTGTTCCAGCGCATGTGCCAGGCGTGGTCGGACGGCGACGCCGTCGCCTACGGCACCTGCTTCACCGAGGACTGCGACTACGTCTCGTTCGACGGCACCCGGGCGCAGGGCCGCGCCGCCATGGTGGAAGCACATGACCGGCTGTTCCGCGGGGTGCTCTTCGGCTCCGCACTGGTGGGCGAGGTCGAGGCCATCCGTCACCTGGGTGAGGACGTCGCGCTGCTCCACGGGACCGGTTCGGTCCTCGTCGCCTGGCGGACGGAGCTGCCCAAGCGGCGGCTCACCCGCAACACCCTCGTCGCCGTGCGCACCGACGAGGGATGGCAGTTCACCGCCATCCACAACGGCCGCGTCCGGCCGATGGCGATCCCCGCGCCCGACTCAGCGGTCTCCCGCCTGGCGCGGGTCGTGGTGCGCACCTCGTCGGCCGTCGGCCTGGGGCGGACCGGACGAGCCGCCTGAGTCCGCCGCCGACGCCGCGGCGCGGCGTCACCCCGTGGATGCCCCTGTCGCGAGCAGGGGCATCCACGGCTGTGGAGCGCCCAGCGTCACCACCGGTGCGCCCGACGGTGCAGCGACGGGCGTCCCAGGTCAGGCTGCGGGCCTCGCCGATGCGCAGCCCGCGGGGTCAGCGTCCCCGGGGGCCGCCGGGGGTGCCGGATGCGTACTGCTCGCACATGAGTTGCAGGAGCGCCTCGATGTCGGGTGGGGGGCTGTCGGTCCACCAGGTGAGCCACACCGGGACGGGTGGTGCGTCGCGGACGGGCCGGTAGACGACCCCGGGGCGGGGGTGCTGGGTGGCGGTGGCCTCGGCGGTGATGCCGAGGGCCTGGCCGGCGGCGATGACGGTGAGCCACTCGTCGACCCCGCGGACGGTGCGCGTGGCGGCGGGTGCGGCCGGTGGGGCCCACAGCTCGTCGGTGGTGGTGCCGGTGAGGCTGTCGAGGGCGACGGTGCGGCCGGCGAAGTCGTTGAGGCTCACGCTGCGGCGGCGGGCCAGCGGGTCGTCGGCGGCGACGGCGGCGTAGCGCCGTTCGACGCCGAGCAGGGCGGTGCGCAGGCGCGCGTCGCTGACCGGGCGGCGCAGCACGCTGACGTCGGCGGTGCCCTCGGTCAGACCCGCGGTGGGGGAGATGGACTGGACGAAGACCAGCGCCGACCCGGGATGGCTGTCCGACCAGCGCCGCTGCACCGCGGTGGTGTGCCGCCCCAGCGCCGCCCAGGCGTAGCCGATCCGCACGTCGCCGCGGGTCTGCTCGGCGGCGCGCTCGATCGCGGCGACCTCTTCGAGGACCCGCCGTGCGTGCCCGACGACACGGGCACCGACGGCGGTGAGCGACACCTCGCGGGTCGTGCGCTGCAGGACGCGGGCGCCGAGCGCGCGTTCCAGCGCGGCCACGGTCCGCGACACCGACGCCTGCGACACCCGGAGCGTCGCAGCCGCGCCGGTGAACGTGCCGGCGTCCACGACCGCCAGCAGCGCCCGCAACTGCCGCACCTCCACGTCCATACGTCAACCGTATCGCCGGACGCGAGATCGGCATTTCCCTCATGGCGGCGGCGTGCTGATACTCGGGCAGGTGACCACAGCCCGGGCTCGGATCAGCGACCAGCGCACGTGGCGGTCGGGACGGTCGCCACTGCGCGGAGGGGCGATGATGCTGTCCAGCGCGCTCAGCAACCAGGTCGGGGCCGCCCTGGGCGCGCACGCCTTCGGGACGGTCGGCCCGGCCGGCGTGGTGGCGGTGCGCCAGGTGGTGGCCGCGGCGGTGCTGCTGCCGCTCGCCCGTCCGCCGCTGCGGCGGATGACCTGGTCCCAGTGGTGGCCGGTGCTGGTGCTGGCGGTGGTGTTCGGCTGCATGAACCTGTCGCTGTACACGGCCATCGACCGCATCGGGCTGGGGCTGGCGGTGACGCTGGAGTTCCTCGGCCCGCTCGGGGTCGCGCTGGCCGGCTCGCGCTCCCGCCGGGACCTGCTGCTCGCCGGCGCTGCCGCGGCCGGCGTCTACGTGCTGGTCCTGCCCGGTTCCTCCAGCGACCACCTCGGGCTCGCTCTGGGCCTGGCGGCCGCCGCCTGCTGGGCGGCCTACATCGTGCTCAACCGCGTCGCCGGCGCCCGCCTGCCCGGACTGCAGGCCCCGGCCCTCGCCGCCACGGTGTGCGCGCTGGCCCACCTCCCCGTGCTGGTCCTGCTCGCCGCGGACGGCCGGCTCGCCGGCGCACCGCTGGGCTACGCCCTCACCGCCGGGGTGCTGTCCTCGGTCGTCCCCTACGCCGCCGACCTGACCGCGCTGCGCTTCGTGCCGCCCCGGTTCTTCGGGGTCTTCATGAGCATCCACCCCGTACTGGCCGCGCTGGTCGGCACCGTCCTGCTCGACCAGGCCCTGGCAGCGCACGAGTGGACCGGCATCGCCGTGGTCGTGGCCGCCAACGCCGCCGCCGTCGCCACCACGCGCCGCCCTCGTGAGACGAGGGAGCCCGGCGCGGGGAGTGCTGCGCGGAGGGACGCCCACCGCGCGCGGGACCGCCGGTCACGCGCTCACGCCCGTGCGGGGGAGCGGCCTCCGATCCGGCGGGTCAGCTCGGCCGCGGCCCTGGTCACCCGGAGAGCCAGCCGTGTCCGAGCGTCGGTGTCCACGACCTCGGACGGGAAGGTCACGGCGACGCCGGCCACGGGATGCCCGGAGTGGTCGTAGACGGCTGCCGCGACCGAGGCGAAGCCCGGTGTCACGTGTCCGTCCTCGGTGGCGTACCCCACCTGGCGGGCCTCGGACAGGACGCGCCGCAGGGCGGACAACGACGCCGGTCCCGTGCCGTGTCGCTCGACGAACGCGCCGGCGTCGGGGAAGAGCGCGCGGACGTGGGGCGCCGGCAGGTGGGCCAGCACGATCCGCCCGCTGGCGGTGAGCTGGGCCGGCAGTCGAACGCCGACGTCGGTGACCAGGGGAGGCCGACCTGGTGCGCGTTCCTCGACGACGTAGAGGACCTCGCGTCCGTGCAGCACCGCCAGGTGCGCGGTGTGACCGACGGCGTCGACCAGCCGGCCCAGCACGGGTCGGGCCAGCCGGGCGAGCGGCTCCTGCCGCAGGTAGGCCGTGCCGAGCTCGAAGGCGCTCACACCGAGGCCGTACCGGCGTTCCTCGGGCAGGTGGACGACGAAGCCGGCGGTCACCAGCTCGGCCAGCAGGTGGTACGTCGTCGACCGCGGAAGGCCGAGGTCCCTGGCCAGCGCTGCCGCCGGGACCGGTCCGGGCTGGCGCGCCATCGCCTGCAGGACCGCGAGGGCCTGCCGGGCCGCAGGTACTCCTCCGCGGGGCTTCGAGGGGCCGTCATCCGCGCTCGCAGCCACTCCTCCAGGGTATGGCGGTGTCTGGCATCCCGGACAGCACTCCGGCTAGACGGCTGGGATCTGCGCCGTCCGGGGTGTGCCATGGGTCACGTGAGTGCAGAGCAGATCGCAGTGGGCACCGGGCCGGTCGACGCCGACGACGTCGTGCGGGTGGCCAGGCACGGCGTCGGCGTCCGGCTCGCGGAGGACGCGGTGACCGAGATCGCCCGCAGCCGGGAGGTCGTCGAGTCGTTGGCGAGCGACGAGCGGGCGCACTACGGCGTCTCCACCGGTTTCGGCGCGTTGGCGACGACGCACGTCCCCGCCGAGATGCGGGCCCAGCTGCAGCGCAGCCTGATCCGCTCCCACGCGGCGGGCAGCGGTCCGGAGGTGGAGCGCGACGTCATCCGCGCGCTGATGCTGCTCCGGCTGTCCACGCTGGCCACCGGCCGCACCGGCGTGCGGGTCCAGACGGCCCGGGCCTACGCCGCGATGCTCGACGCCGGCCTCACCCCCGTGGTGCGCGAGTACGGCTCGCTGGGCTGCTCCGGCGACCTGGCGCCCCTGGCCCACGTCGCTCTGGCGCTCATGGGTGAGGGCGAGGTGCGCGACGCGGACGGAAGACTGCGGCCGGCCGTCGAGGCCCTGCGCGCGAACGGGGTCGAGCCGGTCGAGCTGGCCGAGAAGGAGGGTCTCGCGCTGGTCAACGGCACCGACGGCATGCTGGGCATGCTGGTGATCGCCCTGGCCGACCTGCGCCGGCTGCTGACCACGGCCGACGTGGCCGCGGCCATGAGCGTGGAGGCGCTCATGGGCACCGACGCCGTCTTCGCCGCGGACCTGCAGGCGCTGCGGCCCCACCCCGGGCAGGCCGACTCGGCGGCCAACCTGCGTGCCCTGCTGGCCGGCAGCGGGGTGATGGCCAGCCACCGGGGGCCGGCGTGCACCCGCGTGCAGGACGCCTACTCACTGCGCTGCGCGCCGCAGGTCCACGGGGCCGCGCGGGACACCGTCGCCCATGCCGACGCGGTCGCCGGCCGGGAGCTGGCCTCCGCCATCGACAACCCGGTGGTGACCGTCGACGGCCGCGTGGAGTCCAACGGCAACTTCCACGGTGCCCCCGTCGGCTACGTCCTCGACTTCCTGGCGATCGCGGTCGCCGACGTGGCCAGCATGAGCGAGCGGCGCACCGACCGCTTCCTCGACGTCGCCCGCAACCACGGACTGCCACCGTTCCTGGCCGACGACCCCGGGGTCGACTCCGGCCACATGATCGCCCAGTACACCGCCGCGGGGATCGTCAGCGAGCTGAAGCGGCTGGCCGTACCGGCCAGCGTCGACTCGATCCCCTCCTCGGCGATGCAGGAGGACCACGTGTCCATGGGCTGGGCCGCGGCACGCAAGCTGCGCCGCGCGATCGACGGCCTGACCCGCGTGCTCGCGATCGAGGTCCTCACCGCCGCCCGGGCTCTGGACCTGCGCGCCCCCCTGGAGCCGGCGCCCGCCACGGCGGCGGTGCGGGACGCCGTCCGGGCGACCGGTGTGGCGGGCCCGGGCCCCGACCGCCACCTCGCCCCCGAGATCGATGCCGTCGTCGAAGCGGTGCGCACCGGCGCCGTCCTCGCCGCCGCCCGGGAGGCCATCCCGGCCCACGCCCTGTCCTGATCCGACCGGATCCGCGCCACCACGGCGGGGTGCCGCCGAACCGGACCACCCACACACCGCGAGGAGTACCCGTCATGAACGGAGCACGGCCGGTCCGCGCCCACCGCGGGACCACGCTGACCGCCAGGAGCTGGCAGACCGAGGCACCGCTGCGGATGCTGCAGAACAACCTCGACGCGGAGGTGGCCGAACGCCCCGACGACCTCGTGGTCTACGGCGGCACCGGCCGTGCGGCCCGGGACTGGGGGAGCTTCGACGCCATGGTCCGCACCCTGACCACCCTGCGCGAGGACGAGACGATGCTGGTCCAGTCCGGCCGCCCCGTCGGGGTCATGCGCACCCACGAGTGGGCGCCGCGGGTCCTCATCGCCAACTCCAACCTGGTCGGGAACTGGGCCACCTGGCCGGAGTTCCGCCGCCTGGAGCAGCTGGGCCTGACCATGTACGGGCAGATGACCGCCGGCTCGTGGATCTACATCGGCACCCAGGGCATCCTGCAGGGCACCTACGAGACCTTCGCCGCCGTCGCCGCCAAGCGGTTCGGCGGCACGCTGGCCGGCACGCTGACCCTCACCGGCGGCTGCGGCGGCATGGGCGGTGCCCAGCCGCTCGCGGTCACCCTCAACGGCGGCGTCTGCCTCGTCGTGGACGTCGACGGGAGCCGCCTCCGCCGCCGGGTCGAGCACCGCTACCTCGACGAGGTCGCCACCGACGTCGACGACGCGGTCACCCGCTGCCTGGCCGCCAAGCGCGACCGGCGGGCCCTGTCGGTGGGGCTGGTCGGCAACGCCGCCACCGTCGTCCCCGAGCTGCTGCGGCGCGGGGTCGAGATCGACGTCGTCACCGACCAGACCTCGGCGCACGACCCCCTGAGCTACCTGCCCGAGGGCGTGGACCTGGGCGACTGGCACGACTACGCCGAGACCAAGCCCGAGGAGTTCACCGACCGCGCCCGGGCGACCATGGCCAAGCACGTGGAGGCCATGGTCGGCTTCCTGGACGCCGGGGCCGAGGTGTTCGACTACGGCAACTCCATCCGCGACGAGGCCCGACTCGGCGGGTTCGCCCGGGCGTTCGCCTTCCCCGGCTTCGTGCCGGCCTACATCCGGCCGCTGTTCTGCGAGGGCAAGGGACCGTTCCGCTGGGTGGCGCTCAGCGGAGCCCCCCAGGACATCGCGGCCACCGACCGGGCCGTCCTCGACCTGTTCCCCGACGACGACCACCTGCAGCGCTGGATCCGCGCGGCCCAGGACAGGGTCTCCTGGCAGGGGCTGCCGGCGCGCATCTGCTGGCTCGGCTACGGCGAGCGCGACCGGGCCGGACTCCGGTTCAACGAGCTCGTCGCCTCCGGTGAGGTCAGCGCGCCGATCGTCATCGGCCGGGACCACCTCGACTGCGGCTCGGTGGCCTCCCCGTACCGGGAGACCGAGGCGATGGCCGACGGCTCGGACGCGATCGCCGACTGGCCGCTGCTCAACGCGTTGGTCAACACCGCCAGCGGTGCGAGCTGGGTGTCCATCCACCACGGCGGCGGCGTCGGCATCGGCCGCTCCCTGCACGCCGGCCAGGTCAGCGTGGCCGACGGGACGGAACTGGCCGCGGCCAAGCTCGCCCGCGTGCTGACCAACGACCCGGGGATGGGCGTGATCCGGCACGTCGACGCCGGCTACGACCTCGCCCGACAGGTGGCCGAGGAGCGCGGCGTCCGCATCCCCGTGCAGGAGGGGGACGGACCGACCCGCTGACGCGAGCGGCGACACGGACGAGTCGGCCGGGCTCGCCCGCCGTGCCCGTGGACGGCGAACGGTCCCGTCGGCGCGCCGGACCGTGCGGGTCATGCCAGGGCGGGGGAGCGGTCGCCGCCCGTGGCCACGCCGCCGCGCCACACCTGCGCCACGAGCGGCACCCCGGGCCGGTAGGACAGGTGCACGTGGGAGGGCGCGTCCAACAGGACCACGTCGGCTCGGGCGCCGACCGCGAGGTGACCGACGTCGGTCCGCCGCAGCGCCCGGGCTCCGCCGAGCGTGGCCGCCCAGACCGCCTCGTCCGGGGTCATCCGCATGTCCCGGACCGCGACGGCGATGCAGAAGGGCATGTTGGTCGTGAAGCTCGACCCGGGGTTGCAGTCGGCGGCCAGCGCGACCGTGACCCCGGCATCGACCAGGCGGCGGGCGTCGGGATAGGCCGCCCGGGTGGAGAACTCCGCCCCCGGGAGCAGGGTGGCGACCGTCCGGCTGGACGCCAGCGCTTCCACGTCGTCGTCGGTGACGTGGGTGACGTGGTCGGCGGAGGCGGCGTCGAACTCGACGGCGATCTGCACCCCCGGCCCGGGACCGAGCTGGTTGGCGTGCACGCGCGGGAGCAACCCGCGGGCGACACCGGCACGCAGGACGGCCCGGGTCTGGTCGGCGTCGAACGCGCCGCGCTCGCAGAACACGTCGATCCACCTCGCCGCCGGCGCGCAGGCCTCGAGCATCGCCGTGCACACCAGGTCGACGTAGTCGTCCGGACGGTCCGCGTACTCCGGAGGGACGACGTGGGCACCGAGGAAGGTCAGCTCGTCGGTGTGCTCGGCGGCGACCTCGAGGCTGCGCTGTTCGTCGTCGACGGTGAGGCCGTAGCCGGACTTGCACTCCACCGTCGTGGTGCCCGACCGCAGCGCCTCGCCGACGAGGCCGGCGGTGGTGCGCGAGAGCTCCTGCCGGGACGCCGCCCGGGTCGCCGAGACGGTGCTGCGGATCCCGCCGGCGGTGTAGGGCCGGCCCGACATCCGGGCGGCGAACTCCGTGGCACGGTCGCCGGCGAAGACCAGGTGACCGTGGCTGTCGACGAACCCGGGCAGGACCGCCCGGCCGCCCGCGTCGACCCGCTCGGCCGCGGCTCCCTCCGGGATGGCACTGCGGGGCCCCACCCAGGCCACCACGCCGTCGTCGAGGACCAGGGCGGCATCGGGTAGCAGGCCCAGGGGGCCCTTCCCGAGGGACGGGTCGTTGGTGAGGAGGCTGCCGATGCCGTCGATGAGCACACTGCTCACGGCAGCACCGCCGAGACGGCCGAGCCGAGAGCCTCGGGGACGTCGTCCACCCGGGTGTGCCGCCCGTCCGCCACGATCCGGCGTCCGCCGACGACGACCTCCTGCACGTCGGTGGCGGTCGCGGCGAACACGAGCGACTCGAGGAGGGTGGCCGGCTGTGCGCCGGCCAGGCGAACCGAGTGCAGCCCGACCGTGACGAAGTCGGCGAGGGCCCCCACGGCCAGGGTCCCGGCGTCCGGCCAGCCCAGGCAGGCGTGCCCGTCCCGTGTGGCGGCGCGGAGCAGGTCGCCGGCCGGCCAGTGGCCGCGCCGCTCGGTCGCCAGCCGCTCGCCGAGCTCCACGCCGCGGGCCTCCTCGAAGACGTCGATGACGGCGTGGCTGTCGCTGCCGACCGACAGCGGCGATCCGGCGTCGGCCAGGGCGCGGGCCGGGCCGATGCCGTCGGCGAGGTCCCGCTCGGTCGTGGGGCACACGCAGGTGGTCGTGGCCGACCGGCCCAGCAGGCCGATGTCGGTGCTCGTCACGTGGGTGGCGTGCACGGCGGTGGACCGCGGGCCGAGTGCGCCGGAGTCGGCGAGCAGCTGGGTCGGTGACCGGCCGGTGGCCGCCAGGCAGTCCTCGTTCTCCGCCCGTTGCTCGGACAGGTGGAAGTGCAGGGGCGCCTGCCGCTCCTCGGCCCACGCCGTGACGGTCCCGATCTGGTCGGCGGGCACCGCGCGCACCGAGTGGAGCGCCGCGCCGGTGCGGGCGTGGGGAGCGCCGCGCAGATCCGACGCGCGGTGCGCCCAGGCCTCGGCGTCCCCGTCACCGAAGCACAGCTGCGGTCCCCGCAGGGCCCGCCCCGCACCGCCGGTCAGGTAGCAGGTGTCGAGCAGCGTGATCCGGATGCCCGCGTCGGCGGCGGCCGCGAGCAGCGCCTGCCCCATCGCGTTGGCATCGGCGTAGGGGGCTCCGCCCGGGCCGTGGTGCACGTAGTGGAACTCGCCGACACAGGTGATCCCGGCCAGCGCCATCTCGGCATAGGTGGCCCGGGCCAGCGCGTGGTAGGAGTCCGGGGTCAGGGCGGCGGCGACTGCGTACACGTCCTCGCGCCAGGTCCAGAACGTCCCACCGGAGTGGTGCGTGCGTCCCCGCAGGGCGCGGTGGAAGGCGTGGGAGTGGCTGTTGGCCAGGCCGGGCACGGTGACGCCCCGCAGGTGCACCGCGTCGGCGGGGCGGTCCGCTCCCGGCTGCACCGCCGTGATCCGTTCGCCGTCGACCTCGATCAGCACGTCGGCTCGGACCTGGTCGTCCCCGAGCCAGGCGTGATCGGCGAAGAACCGCGTCACCGGCATGCGAGGTCCCCGGTGACGAGGTCCTCCAGCACCGTCGCCAGGGCGCGCACCCCGGTCGCGCAGTCGTCAGCAGGAGCGTGTTCGGCCGGGCTGTGGCTGACGCCGGTGGGGTTGCGGACGAAGAGCATGGCGGTGGGCACGCGGGCCGAGAGGACCCCCGCGTCGTGTCCGGCGCCGGTGGGCAGGGCGGGGATGCCGCCGAGCAGGGTGCCGATGCGGTCGCGCAGCCGTTCGTCGAAGCCCACGACGGGGGTGTACGACTCCTGGGACACCTGCACCGTCGTGCCGGAGAAGGCGGCCGCGCGCTCGGCGGTGGCGGTGATCTCGGCGACGAGCCGGGCGACCGTGGCGTCGTCGGGAGCGCGGCTGTCCAGCCAGGCCTCGACGGTGGAGGGGATGGCGTTGGTCCCGTTCGGGGAGACCTGCACCCTGCCGAACGTCGCCACGCCACCGGCCTGGTGGGCGAGCGCACGGGCCGCCAGGACCGTGGAGGCGAACGGCAGCATCGGGTCGCGCCGATCCACCAACCGGGTGGTGCCGGCGTGGTTGGCCTCGCCGTCGAAGCGGCAGTGCCAGCGTCCGTGCGGCCAGATGGCCGTGGCCACGCCGACCGGCTGGTCGTGGTGCACCAGCGACCGGCCCTGCTCGACGTGCAGCTCCACGTAGGTGCCGATCCGGGCGAGGGCTTCCTCGTCCTGGCCCATGGCGGTCGGATCCGCTCCGGCGCGACGCATCGCCTCGGCGAGCGTGACGCCGTCCCGGTCACGCAGCCCCCGCGCCCGGTCGGGGTCGAGCGCGCCGGTCAGCAGCCGGCTGCCGGTGCACGCCACGCCGAACCGGGCGCCCTCCTCGTCGCTGAAGTCCACAACCGCGATCGGGCGCTCCGGAGTCACCCCGCGGGCGCGCAGCTCGTCCACGGCCAGGAAACCGGAGACCACGCCGAGCGGGCCGTCGTAGGCCCCGCCGTCCGGGACGCTGTCCAGGTGGCTGCCGGTCACCACGGCACCGGGTGCCGGCGCGCCCCACCAGGCCCACTGGTTGCCGTTGCGGTCCCGCTCGCAGGACATCCCGCGCCGCGCTGCCTGCTCGGCGAACCAGTCGCGCATCTCCGCGTCCGCCGGCGTCCAGGCGAACCGTCGGTAGCCGCCCGTCGTGGGGTCGCGGCCGACGTCGGCCAGTGCTGCCCAGCTCCGCTCGAGGCTCCGGTCCAGCGACCCGGTCCCCGCCGGCCGACCGCCTTCCGCGGCCGTCGGGTGCTCCTCGTCGGGCGGGAGCTGCTGCGTCTGCATGCTCCTCATCGCACACCGTCCGGGCGCCGGCGACACAGCCCCGCCCGGCCATGACCGTCTCGGATCACAGACGCGCGGAGTCGGAACACCGCGGCGACGCGTGCGGCTGGGGACCTGCGGCTGGGCGGGGCGTCGTGGTGTCCCCGCGTGACCGGGTCGAGGCCGACGTCGCCGACCAGTGTCCCGCCGCCGGCAACGGACACCACCGCCTCACCAGGGCACGACCCACGTGGTGGAGAGCTGGGGTCGCACGAGCCGGCGACGCCCGGCGTCGCCATGGCCGCCAGCGCGTGACCGCTGTGGGCCGGTCCGCTCGTGTGAGTGGTCCTGAACGGAGGTGCCCCCGCGCCGCACGGGCGCCGCGCGTGCTCGGCTCCTACCGCAGCAGCCCGGAGTCCGCCGGTTCGCGACAGCAGCGGCTGCCGCGCATGCTGAGTGCAGCGAACGAGCTCCTGGAGCGCGGGCGAGTTCGTCAGACCCGGCCGCGTTGAGCCCAGGCAGGCCGGGTCGCCCCGCAAGTGACTGCGTGGGCTCCGGATCGCGCGAGCACCCGCACGGACGGCGGCACGCCGCTCAGCCGGCCGCGGCCGCCGGTGCCGCGGCCGCGGGGCCCGGCGGCTGTGGGCCAGGACCACCACCGCAGCGACGGAGCGGAGCGACCCGACCGGTCCGACGGGCGGGGGGTGCAGCACGACGATCGACGACGACACGGGACGGTACCGAGGCATCGAGCTCGGTACCGGGGCTGTTCAGAGCCGGGCCAGCCGACACGCTGTGCCGTAGGCGCAGACCTCGCTCCAGGTGCCGCCCATCTCCGTCGTGTCGAAGCGCATCGCCACCACGGCGTCAGCGCCCTTGGCCTCGGCGGCGGCGGTCAGCCGCTCGAGCGCCTCCTGTCGGCTCTCCTCCAAGTTCTTGGTCAGGCCCTTCAGCTCACCGCCGGTCAGCGACTTCATCGCCGCGCCGATCTGGGCACCCGCGTGACGCGAGCGAACGGTCAACCCGAAGACCTCTCCGAACACCTCCTCGACCCGGTGGCCCGGCACGTCGTTCATCGTCGTGATGAGCACGGGATCACGCTCCCTCGGTATCGGTCCGTGGCGGTGGCGCAGTGCAGTGTTCGCCAGATCGGCGGTCGGTACCAGCGGGTCGGCCCTGCGCTGGAGTGCGGCGGGCTCGTCCAGCAGCGACTCGCGGACCCGCTGGTGGCTTCGCGGCGCGTCTCCCACCCGGTGAGGTCGAGCAGGAGCCCGAGGTGACGTCCGGGTCTCACGCCTCGTCCAGGAAGCCGGCCAGGAGCTCGCGCAGCACGCGCGCTCGGTCTGCTCCCAGGCTGGTCTCGAGCTCGCGCAGGATCGCCGCGGCCTCGGTCGCCAGGGCCATGCCCTCGTCCGAGGGGCGGACCAGTCGGCCACGGCGACGTCGTGGATCGTCTCCGACCTCGACGAGTCCGAGCTGCACCAGGCCGTGGACGAGTTGGTGGGTCGCCTGCCGTGAGTTCCCCAGGCGACGCGCCAGTTCCGCCGGTGGCGTCCCTGCCTCGTCGATGTAGGCGAAGAGCAACGACTGCGCCGACGAGAGGCGAGGCCAACCCCGTCGCGCCAGCTCGGCCAGGGACCGGTGGTCGAACCATCGGCTGGCGAGGAGGAGCAGCAGCGCGAGGGGAGGCTCGAGTTCGCCACCCTTGTCCACCGGGCGAGGGTAGTGAGGTGCGGATCGGCGTCGAGCGACCCGTGCACCGGGCCTGCGTCCCCCGGATGACGCGCCATCGAGCAGCCGTGCTCGCTGGACGCGCTCCGCTGGTCGACGTCTGCGGTGACGACTCACCGCCAGGCGTCGGCGTGTGCCTCGGCGAAGGCGCGCAGGGTCGTGGGGGAGCGGCCGAGCAGCCGCCCGAGGTCGCCGGTGGTGCGGTCGGCCAGGCCGAGCCGGGTGACGGTGTACAGGCCGGTCATGACGGCGGCCGGCCCGGCCGGGATCCCCGACCGGTGTGCGTGCCGGAGGAAGGCGACCGCGCCGGGGTGCCGGTAGACCACCGGCCGGCCGAGCACGGCCGAGAGCGTCGCGGCGACCTCGGACCAGGTGGGCGCCTCGGATGCGGTGAGCTCGTAGGCCCGGCCCTCGTGGTCGCGGCAGGTGAGTGCCCGGACGGCGACCTCGGCCAGGTCGCCGACGTCGACGACGGCGGTGCGGCCCTCGCCGGCGGGCACCGTGATCTCCGAA
>NZ_JBFNXQ010000043.1:0-40822 GCF_041018925.1 Geodermatophilus maliterrae | reverse complement strand
CCCGCCGCGACGGTGACCGGCCGCGGCGTCCCGTCGGGGAGGGTGAGCGCCCGCGCCGTCCGTACGGCGACCGGGACCGGTCCCGCGGCCCGGCCGAGGGTCCCCGCGGCGGGCGGCCCGACCGCCCGGCCCCGGTGCGCGACTGACCGACGCACCACCCTTCACGGCACCGGCGGCCGGTCCCGGGTCCTCCCGGGGCCGGCCGCCGGTGCGTCCGGGCCCGGGAGGACCACCTCCTGCGCACAGTCGTGCCCTGCCCCGCATGCGGAGCAGAGCACGACGGCCCGTGGCCCCCCTCCCGGGTCCCGCCGCGAGCTCGCGAGGGACGGGCAGAGAGGTCCCCCCTCAGTGGCGGAAGACCAGCGCGCTGCCGACCTGGGTGACGACCTCGTCCCACGCGCTGCGCAGCGCGGCGGCGTCCTCCGCGGGCAGGGGCGCACCCGGGTCGCCCTCGGCGCGGGCCACCGCCCGGCCCAGTGGCGCGCCCGGCGCGAGCAGCTCGTCGACCCGGCTGAGCCCGGCGTACTCGGCGACGTCCCGCACGCCCTCGACCGGCTGGGCGAACACCCGGTGGTCGACCAGGCCGGCAGCGCCACCGGCGACCTCGGCGAGCACCTCGGACAGCTCGGTGAGGTCGTAGCGGTCCTGCTCGGCCGGCAGGGGCAGGGTGTCGGTGTCGGCGACCTCCGGCCAGGAGGCGATCTCGGTGAGGTCGTGCTGCTCGTCGCCGGCGCAGAAGCGGGCCAGGTCGACCGGGGTGTCGAACAGGAACACCTCGCCGTCGCGGCCCAGGAAGCGGGCCACGTCCTCGACGTAGCAGCGCAGGGTGACCCCGGCGCCCTCGGGGACGACGATCTCCACCGGCAGGATGCCGACCGCCTCCCAGAACTCCGCGGCCGCCGCCACCGCGGCCGGGGTCGCGGTGATCCGGCTGCCGCCGCGGATGGTGCTCACGCCGGCCGCCGCGGCCTCCGCGGCCTCCGCGGGGGCGGCCGCCGTCGAGCCGCCCGCCGGCCGGTCGCCGGAGACGTCCGGGCCCACGGCCACCGTCTGCTGCGCGCCCCGGTCATCGGTGCCGACGGCGGCGTCGGTGTCGTCGTCGGTGTCGTCCTCGTCGAGGTCGTCGTCCAGGTCGTCCTCGTCCTCGGCCACCGAGGGGTAGGCGTCGAGGGTGGTGGTGCCGGCACCGGTCCAGTCCAGGTGCGCGGAGAGCTCCTCGAGGACGTCCTCCCACAGGTCGTCCAGCGCCCCGCCCACGCCGACCCAGGCGTCCTCGCCCGAGCGGCCGACGAAGGCCTCCACCCCCAGGCCGAGCGACCCGATCTCCGGCCGCGCGACCAGTTCGGCCAGCGCCGGGAACTCGGTGTCGTCGGTGTCGTCGTCCGCGGCCTCGTCCGCGAGGTCGTCCGTGGGGTCACCGTCGGCGGCGTCGCGGCCGGCGGGCCGGCGGGCCACGGGCTCGTCGTCCTCGTCGGCGCCGGCGGTGTCCAGGCACTCGGCCAGCCGGCTGACGATGTCGATGGTGGCCGCCAGCTCCTCGACCGCCCAGCGGTCGGGGTTCTCGGCGGCGATGTCGTAGACACCGTCGAGGTCGTAGCGGTGGTCGTCGTCCGGGGTGAGGTCGGCAGCGCCCAGTTCGGTCACGACCGGCCAGACCGGGTGGTCGGCCAGGTCGTGGTCCCGGCCGGTGCGGCAGAACGCGGCCAGCGCGGCCGGGGTGGGGAAGAGGTGCACGGTGGCCGTGTCGCCCTCGGAGGTGCCGAGGAAGGCCTGCCACTCCTCGCCGTCCTCCTCCCACGGCGGCGCCCACAGGGTGTAGCCGGTGCGGTCGTCGACGGTGAGGGCGATCGGGACGATGCTGGGCCTGGCCACGGGCCCATCCTGCCCGGTCCGCCGATGACCGCGACCCCAGGTGGCAGGACTCCCCGTTCGGATCGGCCCCTCCCCGGGGTGCCCCGGGCGTGCGAGGGGGTCCGGGGAGCGGTCCTCCCTCACACGCCCTTCGGGTGCCAGACGGTCTTGGTCTCGAGGAACGGCGTCATCCGGGACAGCCCCGGGTCGGCGGTCCAGTCCGGCTCCTCGGCCGGCGGGCGCAGCACCCGCTTGATGCTGCCGGCGGCCAGCCGCTCGAGCTCCATCGCCTGCGCCGGCGGGGCGCCGGTCAGGTCGACGGCGTCGACGTCGTCGTGCTCGGCCAGCCACGGTCCCAGCTCCGCGGCGTCGCCGGTGAGCAGGTTGACCACACCGCCGGGGACGTCGCTGGTGGCCAGCACCTCGCCGAGGGTGACCGCCGGCAGCGGCCGCTCCCGCGACGTCACCACGACGGCGGTGTTGCCGCTCGCCAGCACCGGGGCGAGCACGCTGACCAGGCCGAGCAGCGAGGACCGCTGCGGGGCCAGGACGGCGACGACGCCGGTGGGCTCGGGCAGCGAGAAGTCGAAGAACGGCCCGGCCACCGGGTTGGCGCTGCCGAGGACGGCGGCGAGCTTGTCGGTCCACCCGGCGTACCAGACCCACCGGTCGACGGCGGCGTCGACGGCGGCCCGCGCCCGACCGGCCGACAGCCCCTCACCGGCGGCGACCTCCTCGCAGAACTGCGCGTGCCGGCCCTCCATGACCTCGGCCACCCGGTAGAGCACCTGGCCTCGGTTGTAGGCGGTGGCGCGCGACCACGTGCCGAAGGCGGCGCGGGCGGCGACGACGGCGTCGCGGGCGTCCTTGCGGGAGGCGTGCGCGGCGTTGGCCAGGAAGCCGCCCCGGTGGTCGGTGACCGCGTACGTGCGGCCGGACTCCGAGCGCGGGAAGGCGCCGCCCAGGTAGAGCTTGAACGTCTTGCGGACGGCCAGGCGGTCCGACATCAGTGGGAGGCCCCTTCCACGGGTCGCTCCTGCGCTCGCTCGCCGGCGCTCGCTGTGGTGCTCACTCGCTGTCAGCTCCCGTTCCTCAGGTAGGCGGCCAGGCCCTGCCGGCCGCCCTCGCGGCCGTAGCCGGACTGCTTGTAGCCGCCGAAGGGCGACGTCGGGTCGAACTCGTTGAACGTGTTGGCCCACACCACGCCGGCGCGCAGCCGGTCGGTGATCGCCAGGATCCGCGAGCCCTTCTCCGTCCAGACGCCGGCCGACAGCCCGTAGGTGGAGTTGTTCGCCTTGGCGACCGCCTCGTCCGGCGTCCGGAAGGTCAGCACCGACAGCACCGGCCCGAACACCTCGTCGCGGGCGATGCGGTGGGCGGGGGAGACGTCGGTGAACACCGTCGGCGGGAACCAGTACCCGCGGTCGGGCAGCTCGCAGGCCGGCTGCCAGCGGTGCGCCCCTTCGGCCTCGCCGATCTCCGACAGCTCCCGGATGCGGGTCAGCTGCTCGGCGGAGTTGATCGCGCCGACGTCGGTGTTCTTGTCCAGCGGGTCGCCCACCCGCAGCGTGCCGATGCGCCGCTGCAGCGAGGCGATGACCTCGTCGTGCACGTTCTCCTGCACCAGCAGCCGCGAGCCCGCGCAGCACACGTGGCCCTGGTTGAAGAAGATGCCGCGCACGATGCCCTCGACGGCCTGGTCGATCGGGGCGTCGTCGAAGACGATGTTGGCCGCCTTGCCGCCCAGCTCCAGGGTCAGCACCTTGCGGGTGCCGGCCACCGCGCGGGCGATCGAGCGGCCCACCTCGGTCGACCCGGTGAACGCGACCTTGTCGACGTCGGCGTGCTCGACGACGGCCCGGCCGGTCTCGCCGGCGCCGGTGACGACGTTGACCACCCCGGGCGGCAGGTCGGCCTGCCGGCAGACCTCGGCGAACAGCAGTGCGGTCAGCGGGGTGGTCTCGGCCGGCTTGAGGACGACGGTGTTGCCGGTGGCCAGCGCCGGGGCCACCTTCCACGCCAGCATCAGCAGCGGGAAGTTCCACGGGATGACCTGTCCGGCGACGCCGTGCGGGCGCGGGTCGGGCCCGTGACCTGCGTACTCGAGCTTGTCGGCCCACCCGGCGTGGTAGAAGAAGTGCGCCGCGGCCAGGGGGACGTCGACGTCGCGGGACTCGCGGATCGGCTTGCCGTTGTCCAGTGACTCCAGGACGGCGAACTCCCGCGCCCGCTCCTGCAGCAGCCGGGCGATGCGGAACAGGTACTTGCCGCGGTCGGCGGGACGCATCGGCCCCCACACGCGGGTGAACGCACGACGCGCGGCCCGGACGGCGCGGTCGACGTCGACGTCGGTGCCGACGGCGACCTCGGAGAGGACCTCCTCGGTGGCCGGGTTGACCGTCTTCATCGGCTCGCCGGAGCCGTCGACGAACTCGCCGTCGACGAACAGGCCGTAGGAGGGGGCGACGTCGACGATCGACCGCGACTCGGGGGCGGGGGCGTACTCGAACGGGCCGGAGAGGGTGCTGGTCATTGTCAGTCGACGCTCACGTGGTCGGGGCCGGAGTAGTGGCCGGTGCGCAGCTTCTGCCGCTGCAGGAGCAGGTCGTTGAGCAGGCCGGAGGCGCCGATGCGGAACCAGTCGGGGGACAGCCAGTCGCCCCCGGCGGTCTCGTTGACCAGCACCAGGTGCTTGATCGCGTCCTTCGTCGTCCGGATGCCGCCGGCGGGCTTGACGCCGACCTGACGCCCGGTAGCGGCGCGGAAGTCCCGGACCGCCTCGAGCATCACCAGGCAGACCGGCAGCGTCGCGGCGGGGGAGGTCTTCCCGGTGGAGGTCTTGATGAAGTCGCCGCCGGCGAGCATCGCCAGCCAGGACGCGCGGCGGGCGTTGTCGTAGGTGACCAGCTCGCCGGTCTCGAGGATGACCTTCAGGTGCGCGGTCCCGCAGGCCTCCTTGACCGCGACGATCTCGTCGAGGACGTCGAGGTAGCGGCCGGCCAGGAAGGCGCCGCGGTCGATCACCATGTCGATCTCGTCGGCGCCGCCGGCCACCGCGTCGCGGACGTCGGCGAGCTTGACCGCGCGGCTGGCCCGGCCGCTGGGGAAGGCGGTGGCGACGGCGGCGACCTTGACGCCGCTGCCGGCCAGTGCCTCCTCCGCCACGCCGGCCAGGTCCCCGTACACGCAGACGGCGGCCACCGCGGGGCAGGTCGGGTCGGTGGGGTCGGGACGGCGGGCCTTGGCGGCCAGTGAGCGTACCTTCCCCGGGGTGTCGGCGCCCTCGAGGGTGGTCAGGTCGACCATCGAGATGGCGGTGTCGATCGCCCAGGCCTTGGCCGTGGTCTTGATCGAGCGGGTGCCGAGCGTGGCGGCGCGCTGCTCCGCGCCGACCTGGTCGACACCGGGCAGGCCGTGCAGGAAGGCGCGGAGGGCGGCGTCCGAGCGGGTCACGTCGTCGAACGTCGTCCCGGGCCCCGGGCCGGGCCGGGTCCCGGCAGCCAGCACCCCGGGGTCGAGCACGTGGGTCATGCGGGCATTGTCTCCCCGCTCGGTCCCGCACCGGACGGCGCACACCCGGTCGGGTGCGGGTCGGTTCCGCACGGCTCGTGCGCACGCCGTCCCCGCGTTCGCCGCCCGGCGGACGCCGGGGTGTCGGCTAGCCTGCCCCAAACCGCCCCCTCACCGAGAGGCACCGGGTGTCGAGGACTCTGTCGCCGGCCGCGGAAGACGCTCTGGACGAGCCCGTCGCCGACGGGCGCCCCCCGGCTCCTCGGGGCCGGCTGCGGGCCGTGGTGTCCCTCCTGGTGGGACTCCTCGGCATCGCCCTCGCCCTGGCGCTGCCGCTGGCACCGGTGGTGGCCGACCGGACGGTGGTCAGCTGGCCCGCGGCCGGGCAGCAGCCCGTCTCCACCACCGCCTTCTTCGTGCCCTACCGGCCGGCCGAGCTGCACGTGGAGATCCCGTGCCGCGCGGTCCAGGCGGCCCTGGGCAGCCCGGAGCGCACGACGCTCGTGGCCACCACGGTGGTGCCCGAGGGTGGGTCGACCTCCGGTCTCGTCGTCGACACCGAGGCCGGGCAGCTGCGCGTGCTAGTCAACGGGCGTCTCGTCCGTGAGGAGACACCGGGCGCGACGGGGTGCGACGTCCGGGTGGACTCCGACGACACGGCCACGACGGTGTCCGCCGGATCGGGCCCACCGACGGCGCTGCCGGGGGAGCCGGTCCCGGAGGTCTTCGCCTTCGTCACCGACCTGGCCCCCGGCCAGGCGGCCGACACGAGCGTCACCGCCCGCACGCGCACGTGGTTCGAGAGCCGGCCCAGCGGGCTCAAGCTGGCGGTCACCGGCGCCCACGCGCTGCTCGTCCTGCTCTCCGTCGCCCTCCTGGTGCGGCGGGGGCCGCGCGCGGTCCGCCCCGCGCGGGAACGCGTCCCCGGACGGGCCCTCCGGGTGCTGTGCGACGTCGCCGTGGTGTCCGTCCTGTCGGCGTGGGTCCTCATCGCGCCCCAGACCGACGACGACGGCTACGCGACGATGACCGTCCGCAACGCCCTGGTCAGCGGTGACATCGGCAACTACTACCACTGGTTCAACGCGTCCGAGGCGCCGTTCACGCTGGTGCAGCACATCGTCCGACCCATCGTCGCGATGACGACCGAGCCGGTGTGGCTGCGCCTGCCCAGCTACCTGGCCGGGGTCGCCACGTGGTTCGTGGTCAGCCGGGGCGTGCTCGGCGCCGTCCTCCCCCGCCCGAGCCGGGGCGGCGTCGTCCGGTGGTCGGCCGCCCTGTGCTTCCTGGCCTGGTGGCTGCCGTTCGACCTCGGCGTGCGTCCCGAGCCCTTCGTCGCGCTGGCCACGGCGACCGTCCTCGCGCTGCTCCTGCGCGGCACCACCCCGGGCGCGCGCCGTCCGCTGCCGGCGGTCGCGGCGGCGGCCCTGGTGGCCGGGGTGGCGCTGGCGATCACGCCGTCGAGCGTCGTCGTCCTCGCGCCCGTACTGGTGCTGCTGCCCCGGATCTGGCGGACGCTGCGCGCCGACGACGCCGGAGGCTCGTGGGTGTCGACGGCCGGCCTCGCGGCACTGCTGGGCTGCATCGCGAGCAGCGGGCTGGTGCTGATGTTCGCCGACCAGTCGTGGCACGGGGTCGCCAAGGCCACGGAGCTGCACACGCTGATCGGGCCGAACCTGGCCTGGTACGAGGAGGTCACGCGGTACGCCGTGCTGCTGAGCGTCGCCGGTGGTCAGGGCACCGCCACCAAGCGGCTGCCGGTGGTCCTCACCCTCGTGCTGCTGGTCGTCGTCGCCCTGCTGCTCGCCCGACGGACGCGGGAGCCGAGGGTGTTCCCGGAGGCGCACCTCCTGGCGGCCTCGACCGCGCTGGGCTTCGTGCTCCTGGCCGTGACCCCGTCGAAGTGGACGCACCACTTCGGCTCGATGGTCGGGCTGGCCGCACCCTTCGTGGTCGTGGCCGGCGCCCTGCTGGTCCGGGTCGCCCGCGAGCGGTCGCGCGACCGCGGGGTCGTCGCCATCGGACTGGTCGGCGCCGGGCTGCTCGCGCTGGCGACCGCACTGGCCTTCTCGGGGCCGAACGCGTGGTTCCTGTACTCGAACTACGGCCTGCCGTACCAGGACGTGGCGGTCCGCCCCCTCGGGATCCCCCTCCACAACCCCGTGACGTGGCTCGTGGTCGCGGCCGTCGCCGCGGTCGTCCTCGTCCGGCTGCGGCGGCGGCCCGGCCAGGGGAGCGCCGCGACCGCCGCCGTCCTGTCGCCGGTGCTGCTCACCGCGACCGCCCTCGTCGCCGCGGTCGTGCTGCTCCTCGGGAGCTTCACCGTGGCGCCCCTGCGACAGGCCGCGGCCGGCGGCTACTCGCTGACCGAGGTGAACCTGGCGAGCCTGACCGGCGGGACGTGCGGGGTGGCGGAGGCCGTGGAGGTCCTCGTCGACGACCCCGGCGGGCCGCTGGGCCCGGCGATCGGCGAGGGGTCGGCGGACGGCTTCGTGAGCGGCGGCGGGTACCCGCCGTCCTCCCCGCCGCCCGCTCCTCCCGGCACGGGGCCGGCCACGGACCTGTGGGGGAGCCTCGCCGGCGGTGAGCTGGCGACCGGCACCCTGACCAGTCCGTGGGTCCCCCTGCCGGAGCTGGCCGACGACCAGGACGTCGCCGTGTCCGTGGCCGGCCGGACCGCCGGCGCCAACCGGCTGGAGCTGGAGTTCGGTCGGTCCGACGGCGGCGAGGCGGTGACGGCGCTCGAACGCCGTCCGCTCGGGGACGGGCCGGAGGGCCGGCCTGCGTGGCGCCCGCTGGCCGTCGGCGCCGACGCCGTCCCCGCCACCGCGGACGCGGTCCGCGTCCTGGCCACGGACGCCGCCACGGACGCCGGCGGCTGGCTGGCCGTGACCGGGCCGCGGGTGCGGACGGCCGAGGGGCTCCAGGACTTCCTCACCGGCCGGGGGACCGTCCTCCCGGACTGGCCGCTGTCGTGGCACGTGCCCTGCGTGCGTGACATCCCGGTGGTGGCCGACGGTCTGGCGCAGACCCCGGACGTGCTGCTGGCGGCCCCCGGTGCCTACGCCGACGTGGCCGGGATCGCCTACGCCCCCGGTCAGGGCGGGAGCTTCGCCGGTGTCACCCTCGCTGCCCGGCAGGAGGTGCCGAGCAGGCTGGCC
Organism: Geodermatophilus maliterrae; assembly: GCF_041018925.1. Lineage (NCBI taxonomy): Bacteria > Bacillati > Actinomycetota > Actinomycetes > Geodermatophilales > Geodermatophilaceae > Geodermatophilus > Geodermatophilus maliterrae. The sequence goes on along the minus strand of NZ_JBFNXQ010000043.1, from coordinate 32,300 downwards.
GGCGCACCCCAGGAGGAGTGGGGGAGCGTGGTGGTGCTGGACTACGCGATGGCCCGGGACGCCTACGACCGGACGACGGGCGAGGTGTGGCTGTGGGGCTGGCAGGGGGACCGGTGAGGCCCCGGGACCCCGCTCCGGCCGAGGCCGACCGCCCGCGGTCGCCGCGCCTCGTCTAGTTTCGTTGTCCTGTCAGCACGACGGGCTCGGAGGACCCGGCCTGCCAGTGACGGCCGAGAGCGACGGGAGACCGTAGTGGCGACCCCTGCCATCGATCGCCAGCACGTTGGCGGAGAACGGGACCTGGCGAGCGAGCCGTCGCGGCGGCGACTCGTCTCGTACGTGTTGCCCGTGTACAACGAGGCGGACGGCATCCGCGAGTTCCACAGCCGGTTGGTGGCGGCCACCCGGGCCCGTCCCGACCTGGACTTCCAGTTCGTGTACGTGAACGACGGCTCCCGTGACGGGTCGCTGGAGATCCTCCGCGAGCTGGCCGCGTCCTGCGAGGCGGTCAAGGTGCTCGACCTGTCCCGCAACTTCGGTCACCAGATGGCCATCACCGCCGGTCTCGACAGTGCCGACGGCGACGCCGTGATCGTGATGGACACCGACCTGCAAGACCCCCCCGAGGTCAGCCTCGAGCTCATCTCGGCCTGGGAGTCCGGCGCGCAGATCGTGTACGCGCAGCGACGCACCCGCAAGGACACCGCGGTCAAGCGGCTCACCGCGCACGCCTACTACCGCGTGCTGCGCAGGTTCGCCGACATCGACATCCCCGTGGACACAGGTGACTTCCGGTTGATGGACCGCACGACCACCGACCTGCTGCGGTCCCACAGGGAGCGCAACCGGTTCGTGCGGGGGCTCGTGGCCTCGCTGGGGTTCGAGCAGGTGGCCGTCCCGTTCAACCGCGACGAGCGGGTCGCCGGGTCCACGCACTACCCCCTGACCAAGATGCTGCGCCTGGCCGCCGACGGTGTGACCAGCTTCTCCACCGTCCCGCTGAAGCTGATCACGCGGCTGGGTGTGGCGACCGTGGTGCTCGCGCTCCTGGGGATCGTCTACGCCCTCGTCATCCGTCTCTTCCTGCCGGAGATCTCGGTCCCCGGGTGGACGCTCCTGATGATCATGGTGCTGTTCCTCGGTGGTGTGCAGATGCTGTCGCTCGGGGTGATCGGGTCCTACGTCGGGCGGATCTACACCGAGGTGCAGGCGCGACCTCTCTACATCGTCCAGGAGGTGGTCGGGCGTGGCCACGGAGGCGAGCGGGCTCAGGAGACCGGCGCGTGAGCTCTGGCAGCAGTACCGGAGCTTCATCCTCTACCAGCTGATCGGGGTCTCCGGGGTCCTGCTGGACCTGGTCCTCTTCCTGCTGCTGTACAACGGCCTCGGGGTCCACGAGCAGCTCGCGACGGTGGTCAGCACGTCGGCGGGCATCACGAACAACTTCCTGCTCAACAGCTTCCTGAACTTCCGCAAGCGCGACGGGATGCTGCGCCGGTTCCTCCGCTTCTACGCGGTGGGCTTGATCGGCATCGGACTCGTGGCCGTGCTGCTGCTGGTCTTCCACACGTGGCTGGGTGTCGACGCCAACGTGGTCAAGGTCGTGTCGCTGCCGGTCGTCGCCGTCCTGCAGTTCCTGCTGAACAAGAGATGGAGCTTTCGATGAAGATCGGCATCATCGGCGCCGGCGCGACGGGTCTGACCGCGGCGTACGACCTGGCCGCGGACGGCCACGACGTCACGGTGCTCGAGGGTGCGGACGAGATCGGCGGACTGGCCGGGTCGCTGGAGGTGCAGGGCACTCCGCTCGAGCGCTACTACCACCACATCTTCGGCACCGACCGCGCGATGATCGACCTGATCGACGAGCTCGGCCTGTCCCCGAAGCTGCGCTTCCACGCCACCACGACCGGCATCTACCACGACGGCGCCCTGCACGACTTCTCCACGCCCGCGCAGATGCTCGCCTTCCCGCCGCTGCGGCTGCGGGACCGGATCCGCTTCGGGGCGTCCTCGGCCGCGCTCAAGGCGGTCCGCAACGGAGAGCGGTTCGGGGACCGGCGCGCCCTCGAGTGGGTGCGACGCTGGGCCGGGCGGCGGGCGACCGACGTCATCTGGGAACCCCTGCTCATCGGCAAGTTCGGTGCGCGTGCCCCGGAGATCTCGATGGCCTGGCTCTGGGCGCGGGTGCACTTCCGCACGTTCAAGCTCGGGTACCTCGACGGGGGCTTCCACCAGGTCTACACCGGGCTGCTGCGCGCCGTGCAGGAGCGCGGGGGCAAGGTCGAGACGGGCAAGCGACTGGCCCGGATCGCGCAGCCGGACGCGGACGGGCCGGTGGAGGTGCACACCGAGGACGGCGCGCGCTACGAGTACGACCGGGTCCTCGTCACCGTCCCCCAGCCGGCGTTCGCCCAGGCCACCGGAGCCCCGGCCGACGACGTCCTGCAGCGCGCGGAGTACCTGGGGGCCACGTGCTTCGTGCTCGAGTGCGACCGCAGCGTCATCCCCTACTACTGGCTCAACGTCAACGACCCGTCCTTCCCGTTCCTGGCCGTCGTCGAGCACACGAGGATGGTGCCGACGGGGGACTACGGCGGCCGGCACGTCGTCTACGTCGGCAACTACGTCCCGCGCGACGACTGGCGCTTCACCACCGACCCGGCCGAGCTGCTCGAGCGGTACGAGCCCTGGCTCAAGCGCCTCAACCCCGACTTCGAGCTCTCCTGGGTGAAGAACTGGCACTTCTCGCGGGCCGGGTTCGCCCAGCCCGTGGTCACCCCGGCCTACCGGGAGTCCATCCCCCCGCACGAGACGTCGATGCCCGGGGTCGTGCTCGCGACGATGTCGCAGATCTACCCCCAGGACCGCGGCCAGAGCTATGCCGTGGCGATGGCTCGCCGGGTCGTGCAGCAGTACTTCCGCTGACCGCTCACCCGGGTAGCGGGTCCTGAGCGACGCGAGGACGCCGGTGGGTCACCCCGCGCCGGCCGGCGGCCCCGAGCCGGCAGCTCGTGCAGCCCGTCCGCGGTCCGTGCCGGGCCACGTCGATCGTCCGGCGTGACCCGGCACCGCACGAGAGGGCCTGCTCGGGCCCGGACCCACGCGTCGGCGGGTGGGACCCCTGGGCACGCCCGCTCACGAGCTCCGCAGGACCCGCCCACGAGGCGGCACGGCACCCGACCCGACTCCCCGAGGAGGTCCCTCGAGGGACCTCTCCTCCAGCACGACGAGCAGGACGGTGGACACGCGTGACCGCGAGGACGACAGGCGGAGCCCAGATGCCCCTCCCGACCGCCTCGGGCGCAGCGGTGGAGGCGGCCGGGACGCGGACGCTCGACGTCCGCACCGACGCCCTCGTGACCGCCGTGCTCGCCTACCTGGGCCTACCGGTCCTGCTCCTCGCGGTCTACCTGCACACCGTCGCGGGGGCGGCCGCCGCGGTCCTCCTCGTGGCCGCACTGGTGTCCGCCGCGTCCGCCCGGCACTCCCCGGACCGCTCCGAGACGCCCGGCGGGGTGATCAGCCTCCGCTGGGGCGAGGTGGCCTTCGTCGTCGTCCTTGCCCTCGTGCTGGCGTTCCTCGGCGGAGCCGTCGGGGTCGTGGACCCGCCCTGGGACTGGAACAAGCACAACGCCCTGCTCCACGACCTGACGACGATGTCGTGGCCGGTCACGTACGAGGGAGCGGGGAACTCGTCCCTGGTCTACAGCTTCGGCCTCTACCTGCCGGCGGCGGCGATGGCCAAGGCGGCCGGCGGGTCCGTCCTCCTCGCCCATGCCGCCCTCCTCGTGTGGATCGCCCTGGGGTACGCGCTGGTGCTCACGCTGGTCAGTGGCTTCTTCGCCCGGGGACGACGAGCCCTGACGGCAGCCGTCGCGCTGGTGGTGTTCGGTGGAGCCGACGTGCTGGGTGCCGTGATCGCCTCCGGCAGCACCGTCCCCACCGAGTGGTGGTTCCCGTCCAACGGGGTGTTCGTGCAGTACAGCGGCAACATCACGGCGCTGTGCTGGGTGCCCCAGCACGCCATCCCGTCGTGGCTCATCGGGGCACTGTTCGTCCGGGCCTGGCCCGCGAAGCGGTGGCGGGACGGTCGCGCCGTGCTGTTCGCCGTCGGCCTGTCGGCGCTGTGGTCGCCCTTCGCCGTGATCGGGGGCGCGGTGCTCCTGGGGGCGTTGCTCCTCCGGTCCGCCGTGCAGCGCGTGCCGCTGCGGTGGCGGTCCCTCTGGGTGGAGGTCTGCCTCGGGCTGGCCCTGGTCCCGGTGGCGCTCTTCCTGAGCTTCGTCGGCGGTGAGCAGCAGCTGTCGATGTCGGGGATCGGTCCCCGGGGCTACGCCTTCTTCCTCGCCGTGGAGATCGGGCTGTGGGTCGTCCTGGCCTGCCTGGCCGGCCGCTACAGGTCGGCGCTCGTGCCCGTGCTGCTGGTCCTGCTCGTGCTGCCGGTCCTCAGGTTCGGCGAGTTCAACGACCTCGCGATGCGGGCGTCGCTGCCGGCCCTCATGGCGCTGAACGTGCTGGCCTGGATCGGCCTGCTGCGGGGGACGGCCCGGCCCACCAGGCTGGTCGGCCGGGTCGCGGTGACCGTGGTCGGCGTCGCGGCCGTGGCCTCGTCCCTGCCGACCGGGTCCTTGGAGATCCAGCGCGCGGTGATGGGGCGGCCGCTCCCCGCCTACGAGCAGTACTGGGACGAGTCGGTGCCGGCGTTCCTCGAGCGCCTGGACAGCAGCCCGTCCATCCGGGCCCAGTACCTGACGTGCCCGCGAGGCCCGGTCGCGGAGGCCCTGGGCCTGGAGGCGTGCCGAGGTGCCGAGGCCGTGAGGTGAGGACCGGGCGGCCGATACGGTGGCCCGCGTGCAGCTGACCGTCGTCGACCACCCGCTGGCCCGTGCCCGCCTGTCGCGCATGCGCGACGAGCGGACCGACAACGCCGCGTTCCGGGCCGCGCTGCGCGAGCTGACCCAGATGCTGGTCTACGAGGCCACCCGCGACCTCGTGGTGGCCGAGGAGCCGATCACCACGCCGGTCACCGGGACCACCGGCTACCGGCTGGCCGCACCACCGCTGATCGTGCCGGTGCTGCGGGCGGGCCTGGGCATGGCCGACACCGCGCACGGGATGCTGCCGGAGTCGCAGATGGGCTTCGTCGGCCTGGCCCGCAACGAGGTGACCTTCCAGCCGGAGGCCTACATGGCCTCGCTGCCCGAGACGCTGGTCGGCCGGCACGTGTTCGTCCTCGACCCGATGCTGGCCACCGGCGGGTCGCTGGTGCACTGCTGCACGCTGCTGACCGACCGCGGCGCCACCGAGATCACCGTGCTGTGCGCCCTGGCCGCCCCGGTCGGCCTGGAGCGCCTGGAGCGGAGCGGGCTGCCGCTGCGGGTGTTCACCGCCAGCGTCGACGAGGGGCTCGACGACAGGGCCTACATCGTCCCCGGCCTGGGCGACGCCGGGGACCGCCAGTTCGGCGCGGTCTGACCGTGCGCCTCGCCGTCCTCGGCACCGGCTTCTGGGCCACGCAGGTGCACGCGACCTCGATCGCCGGCGCCGACGACGCCGAGCTCGTCGGCTTCTGGGGCCGTGACGCCGCCAAGGCCGCCGCCGCGGGGGCGGAGTTCGACGTCCCCGGCACCGACGACCTCGACGCGCTGCTCGCCGACGTCGACGCGGTCTCGGTGGCCGTGCCGCCCGACGTGCAGGTCGGGCTCGCGGAGCGCGCCGCCGGGGCCGGGAGGCACCTGCTGCTGGAGAAGCCCATCGGGTTCACCGTCGCCGACGCCGACCGCGTGGTCGACGCCGTCCGCGCGGCCGGGGTCGCCTCCGTCGTCTTCTTCACCGACCGGTTCCGCCCCGCCACGGCCACGTGGCTCGAGCAGGCCGCGCGCGCCCCGCTCGCCGGCGGCGCGGTGAGCTGGATGGGCTCCCTGGCCGGGAGCCCGTTCGACACGGCCTGGCGGCGCGAGCACGGGGCGCTGTGGGACGTCGGCCCGCACGCGCTCGGGCTGCTCGTGCCGACGCTGGGCCCGGTCGTCTCGGTGCAGGCCGGCGCCGGCCGCGGGGACACCGTGCACCTGGTCCTGCAGCACGCCTCCGGGGCGGCGAGCACGGTGACGCTGTCGTCGACGGTGGCGCCGATGGCCGGCGGCGTGGAGGTGACCGTGCACGGCGACGCCGGCCGGCTGGTGCTGCTGCCCGAGCGCGACGACCTGGCGGTCGTCGAGGCGCACCGCGCGGCGGTCGCCGAGCTGTCCGCGGCCGCGCTGACCGGCGGGGCGTCCGCGCTCGACGTCGGCTTCGCCCGCGACGTCGTCGTCGTGCTCGCCGCGGTGCAGCGCGCGCTCGCCTCCGGCTGCCGGGAGCCCGTGCCCGCCTGACCTGCGGCGCACGCGGGGGGTCGGGTCGGGCGGCCCCGGGGGCAGATCGCGACGTGGTGAAACGGGTTGCCGGCCCGGCCACCCTGGAGGGGTGCGGATGACCTTCTCCCGGATGGCCGACCGGCGGCCGGTGGAGACCCGCGTCGAGCGGGACGACGGCGTCGTCTTCGCGATGCGGGGCGCCGGGGGAGGGGCCGACCTGCCGCACGACCTGGTGCACGCGCTGGTCGAGACCGAGCTGGACGTCGCCGACGGGATCTGGGGCTGCGTGGCCGACGGCGTCGTCTGGCGGAGCATGCGGCACGTCTCGGGCCGGCAGCCGCCGCACGCGGCCGAGCGGTCGGCGCGGCTCACGCGCGAGCGGTCGGCGGCGATCCAGCGGGCCGAGGGGCTGGCCGACCTGGTGGGCCGCTCCGCCCGCGGCGCCGAGGTGCTCCCCGGCGAGGCGTCCGCGCTGGGCCTCCCGCCCGACCGGCTCACCGCCGCGGCGGCCGCCCTCGCCGACGCCGCCCGGCGCTGGCGGTCCCTGGCGGTGGGGGAGACCTGGACGCTGGAGTGGCGGCCTGCCCCGCGACGCCGCCGGGGTTGATCATCGGGTTCGTGCACGGGACACGCGCGGACACGCCGGCGGAGGCGGCGCCGACCCGGTGGGCGACGCGCCCTCAGCAGCCGAGGGCGGTGGCGAGCTCCTCGATCGAGGCGACCGAGAGGTCGGCGGCCGGGTCGCTCGCCGGGGGCACCTCGCGCCCGCCGAACTCGTCGGGGCGGTGCACGTAGGCCGTCCGCAGCCCCCGCTCCCGAGCCGCGACCAGGTCGTCGAGGTGCGCGGCGACCATGCACACCGACGACGGCGGCAGTGCCAGCAGACGGGGCGCGGAGTCGTAGACCTCCGGGTCGGGCTTGTACCGGCCCGCCACCTCGGCGCCGAGCACCAGGTCCCACGGGAGCCCGGCGCGGCGGGCCAGGTCCACCAGCAGCCGCACCCCGCCGTTGGACAGCGGCGCCAGCACGAACGAGCGCCGCAGCCGGGTCAGCCCCGGGACGGCGTCGGGCCACGGGTCGAGGCGGTGCCAGGCCAGCACCAGCTCGTCGGCGACGTCGTCGGGCACGCCGCCGGCCCCCACCGCGGCCAGCGCCCCCGGCAGCGACTCGCGGTGCAGGTCGTCGAGCACCACCCACGGCCGCTCGCCCGAGCGCACCCGGTCCATCGACGGCTGGTACCGGTCGCGCCAGGCGTCGGCGAACGCGGCGGCGTCGACGCCGGGGCCGAGCAGCCGGGCGGCCTCGCGGGCGACCCCGCCGCGCCAGTCGACGACGGTGCCGAAGACGTCGAAGACCAGCGCCTCGACGTCCACCTACAGCCCCAGGGCGGCGGCCATCTCGGCGCGCAGCTGGTCGAGCTCGTCCTCGCCGCGGCCGCGGGCGGCGATGATCCCCGCGTCGTCGTGCACCGGGACGACGGTCTCCAGGTAGGCCTTGAGCTTGGGCTCGGTGCCGCTGGGCCGCACGACGACCCGGACGCCGTCACCGAGCAGCCGGACGGCGTCCACCGGAGGGTCCTCGTGCAGCAGGTCGGCGGCGGTGACCTCCCGGCCGAGCAGCCGGGACGGCGGCGCCGACCGCAGCCGCGCCATCGCGTCGGCGATGACCGAGAGGTCCTCCACCCGCGCCGACAGCTGGCCGGTGGCGAACAGCCCGTGCTCGACGGCCAGCTCGTCCAGCCGGTCGAGGAGCGTGCGCCCGGTCGCCTCGAGCTCGGCGGCCAGCAGCGCGACCGCCAGCGCGGCGGAGACGCCGTCCTTGTCCCGCGCGACCGTGGGCGTCACCGCGTAGCCGAGCGCCTCCTCGTAGCCGAAGACCAGCGGCTCGTCGTCGGTGCCGGCTCGGATGATCCACTTGAAGCCGGTCGGCGTCTCGGCGAACCGGACGCCGTGGGCCTGGGTCAGCGCGTGCAGCAGCGAGCCGCTGACCAGCGAGGACGCGTACGTGCCCCGCACGCCGCGGCGCAGCAGCCAGTCGGCGAGCAGGCTGCCGACCTCGTCGCCGGTGAGCTGCCGGCCGTCGCAGACCACCGAGCAGCGGTCGGCGTCGGGGTCCTCGGCGATGGCGACGGTGGCGCCGAGGCGCGCGGCCAGCGCCTGCAGCAGGTCGACCGCGCCGGGTTCCTCCGGGTTCGGGAAGGCGACCGTCGGGAACGCCGGGTCGGGGGAGTCCTGCTCGGGCACGCTCACCGGCGGGGCGAACCCGGCCGCGGCGAAGACGGCCCGCGTGGTGTCCGCGCCGACGCCGTGCATCGCGGTGTAGGCCACGGTCAGCCCCTGCCGCACGGTCGCCGGCACCGTCGAGGGGTCCAGCGCCCGCACCACCGCGGCGACGTAGTCGGCCCCGACGTCGTCGCCGAGGGTGAGCCACTCGTCCGACGTCGGGACCTCCCGAGCCGGGCCGACGGCGGCGATCGCGGCCTCGATCTCCCCGTCGGCCGGCGGCACGAGCTGCGCGCCGTCGGCGAGGTAGACCTTGTACCCGTTGTCCTGCGGCGGGTTGTGGCTGGCGGTCACCATCACGCCGGCGACGCACCCGAGGTGCCGGACGGCGAAGGACAGCACCGGCGTCGGCAGCGGTCGCGGCAGCACCTGGACGGCGAACCCGGCGCCGGCGAGCACCGCGGCGGAGACGCGCGCGAACTCGTCGGAGCGGTGCCGGGCGTCGAAGCCGACCACCACCCCGCCGCCGCCGTGCCCGGCGCGCGTCAGCCAGGCGGCGAGACCGGCGGCGGCCCGGGTGACGACGGCGGCGTTCATCCCGGCCGGCCCGGCGCGCAGCGGACCGCGCAGCCCGGCGGTGCCGAAGGTCAGCGGCCCGCGGAACCGGCGCTCGAGCTCCGCGGTGTCACCGGCCGCGACCAGCGCCTCGACCTCGGCGCGGTCGCCGGGGTGCGGGTCGGCCGCCGCCCAGGCGCGGGCGGCGTCCAGCACGCTCACGAGGTGACCTCCTCGGCGTCGTACTCCGGCAGCGTGAACTCGCCGCCCACGCGCGCGTGCACGGGGTCGGCGGGGTCGGGCTCGCCGTGCGCCGCGACCAGTGCCCCGGCGTACGCCTCGGCGTCGTCCTGCGGCTCGTACCCGAGCGACCGGGCCGCGGTGAGGTCCCACCAGCCGCGGGTGTTGGCCGAGACGCCCCAGACCACGCGGAAGCCGGGGGAGGGGGCGCGCAGCGCGGCGTCGACCAGCGCGACGGTGTCCCGCGGGGAGAGCCAGGTGGCCAGCGCGCGCGGCGTCGGCGGCTCGGGGGCGGCGGTGCCGATGCGCAGGCAGACGACGTCGAGGCCGTAGCGGTCGGCGTACAGCGAGCCGAGCGCCTCCATCGCCACCTTGGAGACCCCGTAGTGGGTGTCCGGCCGCGCGAGGCCGTCGTCCTCCCGCAGGGGACCGGACGCCGGCCGCCCGGTGTACCCGGTGGCGTGGTTGCTGCTGGCCAGCACGACGCGGCGCACCCCGGCCCGGCGGGCGGCCTCGAGGACCGTGCGGGTGCCGTCGACGTTCGCGTGCAGGACCGCCGGCCAGGTCGACTCGCCGGAGATGCCGGCCAGGTGGACGACGGCGGCCGCGCCCGCGGTGGCGCTGCTCATCGCGGCGGAGTCGGTCACGTCGGCGACGACGGTCTCCTCGCCCGGCCGTGGCTCGGCGATCTCGACGACGTCGAGGCTGCGGACCGGCCAGCCGCGCTCGGGCAGCCCCTCGCGCAGCACGGTGCCGATGCGCCCGGCCGCGCCGGTGACGAGGACCGGGCCGGTCACGGCAGCCGGCCGGTGAACTCGACGAGGAAGCGGCCCAGCCGGCCCGCCGCCGCCTTCCCCGCGGCGAGCACCTCCTCGTGGTCGAGCTTCTCGCCGGTGATGCCGGCCGCGGCGTTGGTGACCATGGACAGGCCCAGCACCTCCAGGCCGGCCGCGCGGGCGGCGATCGCCTCGAGTGCCGTGGACATGCCCACGAGGTCGGCACCGAGCGTGCGCAGCATGCGGATCTCGGCCGGGGTCTCGTAGTGCGGGCCGGGCAGCGCCGCGTAGACGCCCTCGGTCAGGTCCGGCTCGATCTCCCGCGCGAGCTCGCGCAGCCGCGCGGAGTACAGGTCGGTGAGGTCGACGAAGGTCGCCCCGACCAGCGGGGAGCGGGCGGTGAGGTTGAGGTGGTCGCTGACGAGCACCGCCTGGCCCACCCGGTGCTCCGGCGCGAGGCCGCCGGCGGCGTTGGTGAGGACGACGGTGCGCACGCCCGCCGCGGCCGCGGTGCGGATGCCGTGCACCACCGGCTCGACGCCGCGGCCCTCGTAGAGGTGCGTGCGCCCGAGGAAGAGCAGCACCCGCCGCTCGCCGACGCGCACCGACCGCACCTGCCCGCCGTGGCCGACCGCCGTGGGGGCGGCGAAACCGGGCAGGTCGCCGATCGCGACGGCGCCTTCCGCCGCCCCGAACGCGTCGGCCGCGGGCGCCCAGCCCGAGCCCATGACGACGGCGACGTCGTGGCCGTCGCCCAGGGCCGTGGTCAGCTCGGCCGCGGCGGTGCGGGCGAGGGTGTCGGGATCGGTCCCTGCGGCAGGTGCGCTCACCCGTGGACGCTAACCCGGCGCGGCCGGGCCGGGCGACGCTGACCCGGGCGACGCCGGCCCGGGTGACGCCGGCCCGGGCGACGCCGGCCCCCGGGCGCCGGCCCCGGACGCCCCTGCCCACGGCGGTCACCGGCTCACCCGTCCCAGCCGCCCCCGGTGGCGTGTCGGCCCGGGGGAGCGGGGCGGACGGCCGCGACCATGACCGCCGTGCAGCGAACGCAGATCGACGGCGTCCCCGTCTTCACCGCCGCCGGGCCCGAGCGGACCACCGCGGCGCTGGTCTTCGGCGTCGGCCTGCGCGACGAGACGTTCGCGACCATCGAGGTGACGCACCTGGTCGAGCACCTGGCCATGGCCGCCCTGCCGCGCACGCACCTGCGCTGCAACGCCGTCACCGACGTCGACAGCACCGCGTTCTTCGCCACCGGCCGCCCGGCCGCCGTCCGCGCGTTCCTCGAGGGCGTCTGCCGGGCGCTGGCCGACCTGCCCACCGAGCGGATGGCCGCCGAGGCCGGCGTGCTGCAGGCCGAGGGCTGCGGCACCGGCTCCTCGACGGTCAGCGCGCTGTGGGCCGCCCGCTACGGGCTGACCGGGCCGGGGCTGACCGTGTCCGCCGGGCCCGGCCCCGAGCACCTGACCGAGGCGACGGTGCGGGCGCACGCCGCCCGCTGGTTCGTGCGGGGCAACGCGGCGCTGTGGTGCCACGGCCCGCTGCCCGGGGGGCTGCGACTGCCGCTGCCCGACGGGCCGCGGCCGGTGCGGCGGGTGCCCGTCCCGCGGCCGCAGGACGGCCCGGTGTGGACCCGCACCGACGCGCCCGGCGTCGGGCTGCTGCTGGCCACCGACCGGCCGGCCGACGTGGCCCTGGCCGTCGGGGTCGACGTCCTGGAGGACCGGCTGCGCGAGCGCGCCCGGCACACCCGCGGGCTCTCCTACGCCGTCGACTCCCTGCCGCTCGACCTCGCTGCCGACCGGCGCGAGGTGGCCGTCGTCGTCGACGCCCGCTCCGGCCGGGACGCCGAGGTGGCCGGCCTGCTGTGGCAGACGTTCGCCGAGCTGTGCGCCGACGGCCCGACGCCCGAGGAGGTCACGCACGCGGTCGCGGGGCTGGCGGCCGAGCTCGACGAGGAGGACGCCGACGGCGTCGAGCTGGCCGACGCCGCCTACTGCGCCGCGGTCGGACTGCCCTCACGGTCGGCCGCCGCCACGCTGGCCGCCTGGCGGGCGACCACGCCGGCGCAGGTCACCGCCGCGCTGCGCCGGGCCGAGCCGACCGCCGTCCTGGCCGTGCCCGACACCGCCGAGTGGGACGGCCCGGACCCGCGGGTGGTCCGCCGTCCGCTGTGCGGCACGCTGCCCACCCTGCCGGCCGGGACGCTGTTCCGGCCGCCGCTGCACCGGCGGCTGCTCGACCCGGCGGCCCGCGTGACGCTGGTCGTCTCCGACGAGGGCCTGGCCCACCGCGACGCCGACGGCGACGTGCACGGGATCCCGTGGTCGCGCGTGGAGGCGCTGGTGCCCACCGACGACGGCGCGGGTGTCTCGGTGGTCAGCCGCGACCTGTGCTGCGTGCTCGTCCACCCCGGCCTCTACGGCCGGCGCGCGGTCGCCGCGGTGACCGCGCGGGTACCGGCGGCGGTGCAGCTGGCCCGGCCGGCCGGCGCCGAGCCGGAGCTGGCCGCCGTCTGAGGCGCCTGCGCCGTTCCAGGGGGTGGCGGAGCCCGGTCGTCCCTATCCTCGTGGGGTGCAGATCCCCTTCACCTCCTCCGAGCGCGCCAGCCTGGGCGTGGAGTGGGAGCTGCAGCTCGTCGACCGGGAGAGCCGGGAGCTCTCGGCCGGCGCGGTCGAGATCCTCGAGGAGATCCGCCCCGACGGCGCCGAGGAGCACCCCAAGGCCAAGCACGAGCTGCTGCAGTCGACCATCGAGGTCATCACCGGCGTGTGCACCACCGTGGAGGAGGCCACCGCCGACCTCGCCGGCACGGTGGCCGAGGTCGCCGCCGCCGCCGACCGCCGCGGCCTGGGCCTGCTCTGCGCCGGCACGCACCCGTTCACCGACTGGCAGACCCAGCTGATCTCGCCCAAGGAGCGCTACCTGCAGCTCGTCGAGCGCATGCAGTGGCTGGCCCGGCGGCTGCAGATCTTCGGCGTCCACGTGCACGTCGGCGTCCGCTCGCCGGACAAGGCGATGCCGATCGTCAACGCGCTCACCCAGTACGTGCCGCACCTCCTCGCGCTGTCGGCGTCCTCGCCGTTCTGGGTCGGCTGCGACACCGGCCTGGCCTCCTCGCGCAGCAAGGTGTTCGAGGCCATGCCGACGGCGGGGCTGCCGCACCAGCTGCCCGACTGGGGCGCCTTCGAGACCTACATGGAGACGCTCATCGCCACCGGCTCCATCCAGAGCGTGCGCGAGGTGTGGTGGGACATCCGCCCGCACCCGGGATTCGGCACCGTCGAGCTGCGCATCTGCGACGGCCTGCCCACCCTCGAGGAGATCGGCGTGGTGGCGGCGATCTCGCAGTGCCTGGTCGAGCAGTTCGACACCCAGCTCGACCGCGGCTACACCCTGCCCACCCCGCCCAGCTGGATCCTGCGGGAGAACAAGTGGCGGGCGGCCCGCTACGGCCTGGACGCCGACGTGATCGTCGACGAGCGCGGCACCGTCCGCCCGGTGCGGCAGGCGCTGCTCGACCTCGCCGAGGACCTCGCGCCCACCGCGCGGCGCCTCGGCTGCCAGGCCGAGCTGTCCGGGGTCGAGCGCATCCTCGCCGTCGGCGCGTCCTACCAGCGCCAGCGCGCCGCCGCGCTGGAGGCCGGCGGAGACCTGCGCGCCGTCGTCGACGGCCTGCTCACCGAGCTGCGCGACGGCCTGCCGGCGACCGGCCCGGCCACCCGCCCCGACGGCCCCGTCCCCGGCCCGGCCGCCTGCGCCGGCGGGCACGCCGCATGAACCGTGCCTCCGAGGACCTCGCCGCCGGGCTCGACGCGTGGGTGGCCGGCCGCCTCGACGAGCTGGTCGAGGTGCGCCGGCACCTGCACGCCCATCCCGAGCTCTCCTACGCCGAGGTGGAGACCACGGCCTTCCTCGAGGAGCAGCTGGGCGAGGCCGGGCTCGAGCCGCGGCGGCTGCCCGGCGGCACGGGCCTGGTCGTCGACGTCGGCAGCGGCGGGCCGACGGTCGTCCTGCGCGCCGACATCGACGCCCTGCCGCTGGCCGACCTCAAGCACGTGCCCTACGCCTCCACCCGCGAGGGCATGTGCCACGCCTGCGGGCACGACGTGCACACCACCGTCGTCCTCGGCGCGGCGCTCGCCCTGGCGGCGCTGGACGACCTGCCCGGCACGGTGCGCTGCGTGTTCCAGCCCGCCGAGGAGACCGTGCCCGGCGGCGCCAAGCACGTGGTCGAGTCCGGCGTGCTGGACGGCGCCTCGCGGGCGTTCGCGCTGCACTGCGACCCGGCCACGCCCGTGGGCGCGGTGGGCCTGCGCACCGGGTCGATCACCGCGGCCTGCGACCGCCTCGACGTCGTCCTCACCGGCCCCGGCGGGCACACCGCCCGGCCGCAGCTGACCGTCGACCTGGTCGACGCCCTGGGCCGGCTGATCACCGACCTGCCCGGGCTGCTGTCGCGGCAGGTGGACCCGCGGGCGGGGATGTCGCTGGTCTGGGGCGCGGTCAACGCGGGCGTGGCGGCCAACGCCATCCCGCAGCGGGGCACCCTGCGCGGCACCGTGCGGGTCCTCGACCGCGACGCCTGGGCCGGCGCCGAGGCGATGCTGCGCCGGCTGGTCGAGCGGGTGGCCGCCCCGACCGGCGCGGAGGTGGCCGTGGAGTACGTGCGCGGCGTCCCGCCGGTGGTCAACGACCCGCGCACGGTGGCCCTGCTGCGCACCGCGGCGCTGGCCACCGTGGGCCCCGAGGGCGTGCGGCCGACGCCGCAGAGCATGGGCGGGGAGGACTTCGGCTGGTTCGCCGACGTCGTCCCGATCGCCCTGGCCCGCCTCGGCACGCACGGCGGCGGGGAGCCGCTCGACCTGCACCGCGGCACCTTCGACGTCGACGAGCGCGCCATCGGCGTGGGCGTCCGGCTGATGGTCCGCGCCGCGCTCCAGGCGCTGGCCGCCGACGCCGGGAGCAGCGGTCCGGCCGCCGGTGCGCCGTCCCCCAGCCACCCTGCCCGCCCACGACCGGGCGAGCGGCGGTAGAACGTCACTGGACCCAGAGCCGACGCCGGGAGTTCGACGATGAACGCCACTGAGCAGACCGCGACACCGGGTGACGACGAGGTCCCCGCCGAACACGAGGTCCCCGACGAGCTCTCCCTCGCCGGCGCCTTCCCCGAGGCCACCCGCGAGCAGTGGCGCGAGCTCGTCACCGGCGTGCTGCGCAAGGCCGGCCGCGAGCGGCTGCCCGACCCGGTCGAGGACGCCCTGCGCCGCACCGTGGCCACCGGCGTCAGCGTCGCCCCGCTCTACACCGCCGACGACGCCGGGGACCTGCCGGCCGCCGTCGGCGTCCCCGGGCTGCCGCCGTTCGTCCGCGGCGCCCGGCCGGGTCTCCCGGACGGCGACGTGCCCGCCGGCTGGGACCTGCGGCAGCGGCACGCCCACCCCGACGTCGCGGTGACCAGGGAGGCGATCGCCGCCGACCTGGACAACGGCGTCACCTCGCTGTGGCTGCAGGTGGGGGAGGGGGCCGTCCCGGTCGCGGCGCTCGGCGACGTGCTCGCCGACGTCTACCTCGACCTCGCGCCGGTGTCGGTCTCCGGCGTGGGGGCGGGCGGGGGACTCGGCGCGGCCGAGGCGCTGCTCTCGCTCGTCGAGGGCCGCACCGACCTCGCGCCCGGCGGCTCGCTGGGCCTCGACCCGCTCGGGGAGCAGGCCGCGTCGGGCGAGGAGCAGGACCTCACCGGGCTGGCCGACGTCGCCCGCCGGGCGCCCGCGGGCTGGCGCACCGTCGTCGTCGACGCCACGGTCTTCGCCGACGCCGGCGCCTCCGCCGTCGAGGAGCTCGGCTGCTCGCTGGCCGCCGGCGTCGCCTACCTGCGGGCGCTCACCGACGGCGGGCTGTCCGTCGACGAGGCGTTCGCCCAGCTCGAGTTCCGCTACGCCGCCAGCGCCGACCAGTTCACGACGATCGCCGGGCTGCGCGCCGCCCGCCGGCTGTGGGACCGGGTCGGCGAGGCCAGCGGGGCCTCACCCGACGCGCGTGCCCAGCGGCAGCACGCGGTGACGTCGTCGGTGATGACGACCAAGCGCGACCCCTGGGTGAACATGCTGCGGACGACGGTCGCCTGCTTCGCCGCGGGCGTGGGTGGTGCCGACGTGGTCACCGTGCAGCCCTTCGACGCCGCGCTGGGCCTGCCCGACGCCTTCTCCCGCCGGATCGCCCGCAACACCCAGAGCCTGCTGGTCGAGGAGGGGTCGCTGGCCCGCGTGCTCGACCCGGCCGGCGGCTCCTGGTACGTCGAGTCGCTCACCGAGTCGCTGGCGCAGGCGGCGTGGGCGTGGTTCACCGAGGTCGAGCGGGCCGGCGGGCTGGCGGCGGCGCTGTCGTCCGGGCTGGTCCGCGACCGGCTGGCCACCGCGTGGGACGAGCGCGCGCAGCGGCTGGCGACGCGCCGCGACGCGATCACCGGTGTCAGCGAGTTCCCCAACCTCGCGGAGAAGCTGCCGCAGCGGCAGCCCGCCGCGGACCTGCACCCGACCGGTGGGCTGCCCCGCGTGCGTGCGGCGCAGGCGTTCGAGGAGCTGCGCGACCGCGCCGACGCAGCACCCGACCGGCCGCGCGTGTACCTCGCCACGATCGGCCCGATCGCCCGGCACACCGCACGGGCCACCTTCGCCGGCAACCTGTTCCAGGCCGGCGGCCTCGAGGCCCCGGCCGGCGACGGTATCTCCGGTCTCGCCGACGCCGGGACGACGGTGGCCTGCATCTGCGGCACCGACGGCGACTACGTGGACTCGGCCGCCGCGCTCGCCGCGGAGCTGCGCACGGCCGGTGCCACGCAGGTGTGGCTCGCCGGCAAGCCGTCGCTGGGTGTGGACGGCGTCGACGGGTACGTGTACGCCGGGTGCGACGCGCTCGACGTCCTGCAGCGAGTCCACGAGCAGCTGGGAGTGCCGGCATGAGTGTGATCCCCGACTTCAGCAGCGTCGAGCTGGGCCGTCCTGCGGCGACGGCCTCGGCCGACGACTGGGCCGAGCGTTTCGAGGAGGTCACCGGCCGCGGCGTGGGCGAGGCGACCTGGGAGACGCCGGAGGGCATCGCCGTCCCGCCGCTGGCCACCCCGGCCGACCTCGCCGGGCTGGACTTCCTGCGGACCTACCCGGGCCTGCCGCCCTACCTGCGCGGCCCCTACCCGACGATGTACACGACCCAGCCGTGGACGGTCCGCCAGTACGCGGGCTTCTCCACCGCGGCGGAGTCCAACGCGTTCTACCGGCGCAACCTCGCCGCCGGGCAGAAGGGCCTGTCGGTCGCCTTCGACCTGCCCACCCACCGCGGCTACGACTCCGACCACCCGCGCGTGGTCGGCGACGTCGGCATGGCGGGGGTCGCCATCGACTCGATCCTCGACATGCGGCAGCTCTTCGACGGCATCCCGCTGGACCGGATGAGCGTCTCGATGACCATGAACGGCGCGGTGCTGCCGGTGCTGGCGCTCTACGTCCTCGCCGCGGAGGAGCAGGGGGTGAAGCCGGAGCAGCTCACGGGGACCATCCAGAACGACATCCTCAAGGAGTTCATGGTCCGCAACACCTACATCTACCCGCCCAAGCCCTCGATGCGGATCATCAGCGACATCTTCGCGTTCACCTCGCAGGAGATGCCGCGGTTCAACTCGATCTCCATCTCCGGCTACCACATCCAGGAGGCCGGGGCCACGGCCGACCTGGAGCTGGCCTACACGCTGGCCGACGGCGTCGAGTACCTGAACGCGGGCAAGGAGGCGGGCCTGGACGTCGACGCGTTCGCCCCGCGGCTGTCCTTCTTCTGGGCGATCGGCATGAACTTCTTCATGGAGGTCGCCAAGCTGCGCGCCGGGCGGCTGCTGTGGGCGCGACTGGTCAAGGAGGCCGGGGCGCAGAAGGACAAGTCGCTGTCGCTGCGCACCCACTGCCAGACGTCGGGCTGGTCGCTGACCGCGCAGGACGTCTACAACAACGTCGTCCGCACGTGCCTGGAGGCCATGGCGGCCACCCAGGGGCACACCCAGTCGCTGCACACCAACGCCCTCGACGAGGCGCTGGCGCTGCCCACCGACTTCTCCGCCCGGATCGCCCGCAACACCCAGCTGCTGCTGCAGCAGGAGTCGGGGACGACGCGGGTCATCGACCCGTGGGGTGGCTCGGCCTACGTGGAGAAGCTGACCTACGACCTGGCCCGCCGCGCGTGGGCGCACATCGAGGAGGTCGCCGAGCACGGCGGCATGGCGCAGGCCATCGACGACGGCATCCCGAAGCTGCGCATCGAGGAGGCCGCCGCCCGCACCCAGGCGCGCATCGACTCAGGCCGCCAGCCGGTGATCGGCATCAACAAGTACCGGGTCGACGCCGACGAGGCGATCGACGTCCTGCGCGTGGACAACGCCGACGTGCTGGCCCAGCAGAAGGCCAAGCTGGCCGAGCTGCGCGCCTCGCGGGACGCCGGTGCGGTGCAGGACGCGCTGCACCGGCTCACCGACGCCGCCCGCGCGGCGGCCGAGGGACGGCGGGACTCCTCGCTGGACGCCAACCTGCTCAAGCTCGCCGTCGACGCCGCGCGGGCCAAGGCGACGGTCGGGGAGATCTCCGACGCGCTGGAGGAGGTCTACGGGCGGCACGCCGGTCAGGTGCGCACCATCTCCGGTGTGTACCGCGAGGAGGCCGGCCGCTCGGGCCCGATGGAGGACACCCGCCGGATGACCGAGGCGTTCGAGGAGGCCGAGGGCCGCCGGCCCCGCATCCTCGTCGCCAAGATGGGCCAGGACGGGCACGACCGCGGGCAGAAGGTCATCGCCACCGCCTTCGCCGACCTCGGCTTCGACGTCGACGTCGGCCCGCTGTTCCAGACCCCGGAGGAGGTCGCCCGGCAGGCGGTGGAGGCCGACGTGCACGTCGTCGGCGTCTCCTCGCTGGCCGCCGGCCACCTGACGCTGGTGCCGGCGCTCCGCGACGCGCTGGCCGAGCTCGGTGCCGACGACGTGCTGATCGTGGTCGGCGGCGTCATCCCGCCCGACGACGTCCCGACGCTCAAGGAGATGGGCGCGGCCGCGGTGTTCCCGCCCGGCACGGTCATCGCCGAGGCGGCGCAGGAGCTGCTGCGGACGCTGGCGCAGCGACTCGGCCACTGATGGCGGGACGCTCCACCTCGGGGCCGGCCTGATGCCCGGCCGCTCCGTCCCGGGGCCGGCCTGATGCCCGGCCGCTCCGTCCCGGGGCCGGCCTGATGCCCGGCCCCGACGTCCCCGCGCTGGTCGAGGGGGTGCTCGGCGGGAACCGCCGGTCGCTGGCGCGGGCGATCACGCTGGTCGAGTCGCGCCGCGCCGACCACCGCGAGCGGGCGCAGGAGCTGCTCGTCGAGCTGCTGCCGCACGCCGGGAACGCCCGGCGCGTGGGCATCAGCGGTGTCCCCGGCGTGGGCAAGTCGACGTTCATCGACCAGCTCGGCGTCGACCTGACCGCGGCGGGCTCGAAGGTCGCCGTCCTCGCCGTCGACCCGTCGTCGGCGCGGTCGGGTGGGTCCATCCTCGGCGACAAGACCCGCATGGCCCGCCTCGCGGTCGACCCGAACGCGTTCATCCGGCCGGCGCCGACCGCGGGGACGCTGGGCGGGGTGGCCCAGGCGACGCGCGAGTCGATGGTCGTCGTCGAGGCGGCCGGTCACGACGTCGTCCTGGTGGAGACCGTCGGCGTCGGGCAGTCGGAGGTGACCGTCGCGGAGATGGTCGACTCCTTCCTGTTCCTCACGCTGGCGCGCACGGGCGACCAGCTGCAGGGGATCAAGCGCGGGATCCTCGAGATCGCCGACGTCATCGCCGTCAACAAGGCCGACGGGCCGGCCGCCGGGGACGCGCGCAAGGCCGCCCGCGAGCTGGCCGGCGCGATCCGCATGCTGCGCGGGCACGACGAGGACTGGCACGTGCCGGTGCTGACCTGCGCCGGGCTGACCGGCGAGGGGCTGGCCGAGGTGTGGGCCAAGCTGGTCGAGCACCAGGACCGGGCTCGCGCGTCGGGAGCCCTCGACGAGCGGCGGCGCAGCCAGCAGGTGCGCTGGACCCGGCAGCTGGTGCGCGACGGCCTCGAGCAGCGGCTGCGCGCGCACCCCGGCGTCCGCGCGGCCGCGCCGGAGCTCGAGGCGGCGGTGCTGGCCGGCGAGCTCACCCCCGCCCTGGCCGCCCGGCGGCTGCTGGAGACCTTCCTGTCCGCCCCGGACGGCGCCACCGGCTGAGCGAGGACGGCCGCACGGCCTGCCGCGGTCGGCCTGTCGTACGGCTCCGACCGCAACCGTGACCTAGAGTCTCAAGGTCGTCACGGCCCGGGGCGGCCCCTCAAGGGTGCCGCACCTGGGGAGCCGGGCGTCCGCGGCGGATCGTCCGCCGTCCCCAGGAGGTTCCCCGTGCAGTTGTCCACCGCGCCGGCGCATGCCCCCGCGGGTCCCACGTCGACCGGGCTCTGGCGCCTCCAGGTCCTCGTGGGCGGGGTGCTGACGGCTGTCCTGGCCCTGCGCCCACCCGCACCGGTGTTCCTGTACGACGCCAAGGCCTACCTCGGCGGTGCGGTCGCTCTCCTGGGGCCCGGCGGCCTCGTGGAGGGCGGGGGGCTCACGCTCCGCGGCGCGCTGACGCCGCTGATGTACCTGCCCGCCGCGGCGGTGGCCCGCCTCCTCGGCGACGACGTGGCCGGTGCCGCGGTCATCGCGCAGAACGCCCTCGTCATCGCGGTGATCGGTGTCGTCCTGATCCCGCGGTTGGTCGCTCTCTGGCGACCGGTCACCCCGACGGTGGTCCTGACCTCCGCCGTGACGACCGGCGTCCTGCTGTCCGGCTTCGTCACGCAGCCGTTGAGTGATCTGTGGGCCGTCGCCCTGCTGCTCACCGTGGTCGTGCTGCTGGACCGGCCCACCCGGTGGACGTGGCTCGTCGCGGGACTCGCGGCCGGCGCCGCGTTCAACATCCGTCCGGCGACCGTGCTGCCGCTGGCGGCCGTAGGACTCGCGCTCGTCGTGGGGTGCCGACCGGCGGTTCCCTGGTTCCTCCTGGGCGGGGCGGCGGCGCTGGTGCCGCAGGTGCTCCTCAACCGCTGGGAGAGGGCCATCTGGGCGCCGTGGCCGGAGATGACGCCGTGGCTCACCGAGCTGCAGACCTCCTTCGCCTCCTTCGTCGTCCGGTACGACACGGTCGTGGGGGACCCGACCCGGTCGCCCGGCCTCGCCTTCTGCAGCCCTGGGATGGCCGGGGCGATCGACACGCCGCCGTCGTCACCGGGCGAGCTCGCCGGGGTCTACCTCACCCACCTCCCGCAGTCCCTGGTCTTCGCCGTGCAGAAGATCGGCGCGGCCCTGCACTGGCCGGTGTCCGCGCCGTACCTGACGGACGCGCCGGTGGTGAACGCCGTCTTCAGCGTGCTGGTCACCGCGGTGACCGCCGTCGGCGCGGCGGTCCTGCTGCGGCGGACCATCCAGCGACGCGGCGCAGCGCCGCTGTTCGGGCCCGTCCTGGTCCTCATGGTCTGGGCCGGGTCCCTCCTGAGCCTGGTGACCTCCGCGACCGAGACGAGGTTCGCCGTGGCGCTGGTCCTCCTCGGCGTCGCCGGCTGCGCCGTCCTGGTGGACGACGGCCTGCGGCGGCCGCGCACGCGTGCGGCCCGGGGATGGGTGGCCGGCACCGTCGTCGTCCTCGCGGTGGTCTTCGCCGCCGGCGTCAGCGGCATGCAGCACCCCTACGAGGGGAGCCAGCCGCCGATCGAGGCATGCGCGGCCCGCTGACCGGCCGGCCCCGCGCCCGGATCCCGGACGATCGGATGCAGGGACCCCCGATCGGCCTCAGACGCCGGTGCCGTCGAACTCAGCGTCCCAGTCCCGCACGACGTCCTCGGGATAGCCCCGGTGGAAGTGCCGTCGCCAGGGGTAGGCCGGCCCCGAGCCGTCGCCGAGGGGGATCCGGTCGACGGGACCGCGGACCTTGCCGGGGACGCCGGCGCAGATCGTCCCGGGGGGGACGTCCTCGCGGACCAGCGCGTGGGCGGCGACGAGTGACCCCTCGCCGACCCGGACGCCGGGCAGGACCACCGAGGAGGTGGCGACGACGGCGAACCGCTCGATCGTGGCGCCGACGTGGAACCCGTCGCTGGGCGGGTGCGGGTCGTTGGTGAGGACGACGTACGGGAAGATCCAGACGAACTCCCCGACCGTCGAGCCCCGGCCGACGTGGACGTTCGAGTGCAGGCGGACGTGCCGTCCGAACGAGGTGTCCCCCTGCAGGTCGCCCAGCGTCCCGACCCGGAGGTCCTCGGCGGCCTCGATGCCCTCCCGGATGGTGACCCGGTGCCCGGTCTGCAGGCCGGGCCCGAAGGTGGAGCCCGCGTAGAAGAGGCTGTGCGACCGGATGAGCGAGCCGGGGCCGATGCGCAGCGGCCCGACGTCGCCGCCGGCGGCGGGGTGGCCCAGCTCGCAGTGCGAGCCGACCACGGTGCCCTCGCCCAGTTCGACGTCGCCGTGGACGATCGAGAAGGGGCCGACCTCCACCCCGTCGCCGAGGCGGGCGGCGGGATCGACCAGCGCTGTCGGGTGGATCATGCGGGGCTCCTCGTCAGGTCGTCGTGCGGCGGGATGGTCCCCGGGGTCGCGACCGGGTCGGGGTGGGGTGCCGTGCCGGCTCCCGGCGTCGACCCGAAGAGCACGTGGCCACCGAGGAAGTTCAGCGGTGCGGTGACGGCGACGGTCAGCACCGCGGTCACCACGGCGGAGGGCTGCCAGGAGCTGTGCAGTGCCTGGACGACGACGAGGCCCACCGCGTACACGAGCAGGTACCAGCCGGCGTAGAGCAGGGCGGAGCGCGCCGTGAGCCGGGTGCCGAAGACCACCTGGGCCGTCATCGCCGTCGTGTAGGCCAGGCCGAGTGCGAAGACCAGGGTGTAGGCCACCGCCGGGGCCAGCCACTGCTGGAGCAGGACGAACAGGGCCAGCGTGATCGCGGTGTTGCTGCCCCCGACGAGGAGGAACCGCGCGAGCTGCCTCAACCGACCTCCAGCACGCGGACCGGCGCCCCCCGCTCCGCGGGGACCGCCGGGACGTGGAAGTGCTGGTGGTGCATGGGCACGGCTCCGGGGCGGCGCTTGCTGTTCTCGTACGTGCGCCAGACGTAGGACCCCACGATGCCGAGGGCCAGCAGGATCGACGAGCACAGCAGGAACAGCATGAGCATCAGAGGGGTGTAGCCGGGGACCTCGACCGAGCCCGTGGCCCAGGCCGCGAACACCGCGACACCGGCGCACACCGAGCCGACGACGCCGAGCAGCCCACCGGTGAGCAGCAGGGTGATCGGCAGGTCGGTGAACGAGAAGATGCTGTCGTTCATGTAGCGCAGCTTCTTGCGCAGCGTCCAGCCGCTCTTGCCGAACTCCCGCTCCTGGCGCACGTAGGGCACCTCGACGCGGCGGAAGCCGAGCCAGTAGAGCAGGCCGATCAGGCTCGTGTGCGACTCGCGCAGGGCCAGCAGCTGGCCGACCACCTGGCGGGTGCAGCCGAAGATGTCCACGCCGCCGACGGGGATCTCCTTCTGCACGTACCGCCGGTAGATCCCCCAGAAGGTGCGGGCGGCCAGCGAGGACAGAGCGGGGTCGTCGCGGTCGGTGCGCACCCCGACGGCGACGTCGTGGTCGCCGGTGCTCAGGCGGGCGAAGATGTCGCGGACGAGGGAGGTCGGCTCCTGCAGGTCGGCGGCCATCACCGCGATGTGCTCGCCCCTGGCCACCTCCAGTCCCGCGCGGACGGCGGAGAAGGCCCCGTAGTTGCGGGAGAGGGTCACCAGCTGCGCGCGCAGCCCCGAGTCGGGCAGCAGCCGCTGCAGCAGCACGAGCGAGGCGTCGGGCGACCCGTCGACGACGAAGACCGCCTCCATGAGGCCGTCGACGTCGGCCGAGAGCTCGACCAGGCGGTCGATCAGCAGGGGGATCGTCGCCTCGTTGCCGTACACCGGCACCACGACCGTGTAGACGACGTCGGCCCCCCACACCGCCGGCAGCGACGTCGACTCAGAACCCACGAAGGACATCGCACACCCGATCGATCTCGACGTCGGTCATCTCGGCGAAGCAGGGCAGCGTCAGGATCTGCCCGGCCGCCTGCTCGGTGACGGGCAGGCGCAGCCCGCCGGTCGTACCCGCCAGCACCGGCTGCCGGTGGTCGGGGGTGGGGTAGTGCACGTCGGTGCGGATCCCCGCGGCGGCCAGCACGGCGCGGTCGGCGTCCCGGTCGGGCGTCGACATCACCGCGAGGTGGCCGACGTAGGCCGGGGACCCGGCGTCCCGGCCGTGCACCATGCACCGCGGGCCGTCCCCGAGGGCCTCGGCGTAGCGCGCCACGATGCCGCGCCGGCGCGCGTTCCACCCGGCGAGGTGGGGGAGCTTGACCCGGAGCACCGCCGCCTGCAGCTCGTCGAGCCGGCTGTTGCGCCCGTTGGGCAGGGTCGCGGTGTACTTCGCCGACCAGCCGTACTGGCGCAGACTGCGCAGCACCGCGGCCCGGTCCGCGTCGTGGGTGACCACCGCGCCGCCGTCGCCGAGGGCGCCGAGGTTCTTCGTCGGGAAGAAGCTGAAGGCGGCCACGTCGGCGAGGGACCCGGCCGGGCCGTCCTCTCCGGCCGCGCCCGCTGCCTGGGCGCAGTCCTCGACCAGGGCCACGCCCGCGGCCCGGCACAGCTCCCGCAGCGCGCGCACGTCGGCGAGCCGGCCGTAGAGGTGGGTGACGACGACAGCGCGCGTGCGCGGGGTGAGCGCGGGTTCCAGCGTGGCGGCCGTCAGCAGCAGCGTCGACGGGTCGACGTCGGCGAAGCGGGGCACCAGGCCGGCCTTGAGAGCGGCCGTCGTGGTGTACATGCCGGCGTTGGCGACGGTGACCACCTCGTCGCCGGGGCGGCACCCGACGCCGAGCAGGGCCAGCTCCAGCGCGTCCGTGCCGTTGCCGACCCCGACGCAGTGACCGGCGCCGACGGCCGCGGCGAACTCGCGCTCGAAGGCGTCGTGCTGCGGTCCCAGCACGTACCACCCGCTCGACAGGACGTCGTCCACGGTCGACCGGAGTTCGGCCTCGAGAGCCGCGAACCCGCGGCCGAGGTCGTTGAGGGGCAGATCGCCCATGCTGTCTTCCTCGCCTCCCCGATCGGTCCGTCGCCCGCGGGTTCCCCTGACCGTGCGTACCGGACCGATCCGTCTAGGCCAGGACCATAGGCAGGTCCCCGGGCCGGGGGCGGGACGGACGCGGAGTCCCGGGGCGGCAGTGGCGGATGTGTCGAACGAGCCCGCACAGGGGTGCGTGGGGCGCGTGTGGCCGGCGGTGCGACGGCCACGCCGGTTGCGGTTAGTGTCGGAGTCGATGCGTTCCGCTCATGGCTCACTGAGGACTCCGGTGCCGTCCCGCCCGCCGGCGGCCGCTCGCGTGGCCGGCCCTCGAACGTCTTGGAGATCCCGATGACCTTCCTCGTCCACGCCCAGGGTCTGTGCGAGAGCTCGGACGTCGGTGCGGGGACCCGGGTGTCGGCCTTCGCGCACGTGCGGCCAGGCGCCCGCATCGGGGCCGACTGCACCGTCGGGAACCACGTCGTCGTCGCCGACGACGCGGTGGTCGGCGACCGGGTGACGCTGGAGAGCGGCGTGCGGGTCGGCGACGGCGTCCGCCTGGCCGACGACGTGTCCGTGGCGTCGAACGTCGTCCTCGCCGGGGAGGCGCCCTGCGCCGACGGGGCGGGTGCCGGTCCGGCCCTGCGGACCGTGGTGGGTCCCGGTGCCTCGGTCGGCGCCAACGCCACGATCGTCCGCGGCGTCAGCATCGGCCGGCGCGCCCGCGTCGGGGCAGGCGCCGTGGTGACCAGGGACGTGCCGCCGAACGCCGTCGTGGAGGGCAACCCCGTCCACATCGTCGGGTACGTCGACGCCGGCCCGGACGTCCCGGACGCCACGGAGGTCCGGGCCAGCGTGCTGCCGGTGAGCCGGGTCCCGGGTGTCGACGTCGTCCGGATCACCCGCGCCGACGACCTGAGGGGCAGCCTCGTCGCGGCGAACTTCGAGCAGGACCTCCCCTTCGTCCCGCGCCGCTTCTTCACCGTCTTCGGCGTCCCGTCGTCCGACGTCCGCGGGGCGCACGCGCACCGCCGGTGTCACCAGCTGCTGGTGTGCGTCCAGGGCAGCCTCAACGCCGTCGTGGACAACGGCGTCCAGCGGCAGGAGTTCGTGCTCGACCGGCCGGACGTCGGTCTGCACATGGCGCCCATGACCTGGGGAACGCAGTACCGGTACTCCGCCGACGCCGTGCTGCTGGTCCTGGCCTCGGACCCCTACGACCCCGACGACTACATCCGCGACCACGACGACTTCCTCGCCGAGGTCGCCCAGGTCGTGTCCTCGTGACGGCCGGTCTCCTCGAGCGGCCGGCGCCGTCGCTCCGCCGCCCCGAGCGACCCGGCCGCCGCGCCGTCGGGTCGGTTCCCGTGGTGCTGGCGGTGCTGGGCTGGGCCCTGCTCGTCGGCAGCGGCGTCGACGTCCTCCAAGCCGCCCGCCTCGTCCTCGTCGTCGCCGTCCAGCTGGGGACCGGAGCGGTGCTCTGGCGGCTGGCGCGGGGACCGGTGGGTCTGCCGGTCAGCGAGCTGGTGGGCATGGGGGCGGCCCTGGGGACGCTGCTGGCGATGCTCGGTGCGCAGCTGCTGCGGCCGACCCCGCTGGCCCCGTTGGGCTGGCTTGCGCCCACCGCGGCCGTCGTCGTCGCCCTCCTGGTCCCGGCCGTCCGGGCCAGGGTGCGGGCCGGTGGAGTCCTGCGCCCGCGCCTCGACGAGATCGGTGGCGTCGCGGCCGGTCTCGGGGTGGGGCTGCTCTACCTCTCGTCGTTCTGGCGGGCGCACCCGCTGTCGTCCACCGGGTGGCGGAGCTACTACGTGGACATCCCCTACCACGAGGCCCTCGCGACCTCGCTGGCCACCTGGGGCCCGGTCGACAGCGTCTTCGCCGCGGGCACGCCGGTCCGCTACCACTGGTTCGTGCACGCCTGGGCAGGCGCCACGACGAACGCCGCAGGGGCGGGCTCGTTCGTCGTGATCACCCGGGTCCTGCCCCTGGTCGCCTTCCTGGGCGTCCTCTGTCTGGCCTGGACGTGGAGCCGGCGCCTCTCGACGCACCGTGCGGTGCCGGCGCTGGCCGTCCTGCTGATCGCGGTCGGCCTCAACGTCGCCAGCGCGTCGTCGATCACCTTCCTCCAGCACTCCCTCCTGTCGCCGTCCCTCGGCTTCGGGGCGCTGGCGATGCTGGGCGCCGCCGTCGTCCTCACCGACCTGCTGCGGGGTGCGGTGCGGTGGCCCCACGCTCTGTTGGGGCTCTTCGCGGTCGGGTGCGTCGGCGGCAAGACCAGTTTCGCGGCGGTCCTCGGCGGCGGGGTCGGCCTGGTGGCGGTGGCCGGACTGCGGGACCGGGCGATCCGGCGGCGCGCGATCGCCGCCCTGGCCGTCGTCCTGGCCGCGGTGGCCGGTGCCTTCGTCGTCCTCGTCATGGGCAGCAGGGGCGACCTGCTCCTCCAGCCGGGCGCGACGGCCCGGGCCTTCGGCTTCTTGGCGCGGGAGGACCGGCTCGGGCTGGTGGTCGGCACGGTCGGGGTGGCGCTGGCCTTCGCGGCCAAGTGGGCCGGGGTCCTCGCCCTCGTCGGCCGGCGTCCGCGGCCCGAGGTGTGGTTCGCCCTGGGCGCCGCGGGCGCCGGCCTGTTCCTCGCGGCGGTGCTCGGCCACCCGGGGCTCAGCCAGACCTACTTCCCCATCTCGGCGGGGCTCGTCGTCGCGGTGGTGTCCGCGGTGGGGCTCGGGGTGGCGCTGGACCGCCTGTCCGCCCGCGTGCTGTGGACGGCGACGGCCGTCGGGGTGGCCGCCGGCATCGCGGGACTGGTGGCCCTGCCGCAGGGGCGGGCCTGGATCTCGCCCTACCTGGTCTGGTCGCTGCCCCTGCTGCTGGGTGCCGGGTCGCTCGTGCGCGCGTGGGTGCGCGGCGGTCGGGCCGGACTCCCGGCGGGCGCGGCCCGCGGCGCCGCGGTGGTCGGCTGGGGACTCGCGGTCGCCGCCCTGACGGCGGGGAGCGCCGTGGTGCTCGACACTGCGCGCACCCCGCCCCCGGCGGCCGCCCAGCCGGACGGTCCCCTGGCCTGGTCGCCGGCGCACGAGGACGCGCTCGTCTGGCTGCGCGAGCACTCCGCGGTCGACGACGTGGTCGCGACGAACCGGCAGTGCGCCGGCCCTCAGCAGGACGCCGCGGCGTGTGAGCGTCACCGCTGGTTCCTGACGGCCGCCCTGGCCGATCGGCGGGTGTACGTGGAGGGGGCGGACTACATCGCCGGGGTGCCCCACCCCGAGTGGGTGCGCACCCGTGTCGAGTTGTCCCGGCGCTTCGTCGACGCGCCCGGCGCGGACGACGCCCGGGTGCTGTGGGACGCGGGCGTGCGGTGGGTCGTGGCCGACCTGGCCTCGACCGGGAACCGGGACTGGGCCCCGCACGCCGAGCAGGCCTTCGCGACCGACACGACGGTCGTGCTGCGCCTGTCGCGCCCCTGACCCGGCCGGCCCCGTGGGTGCCCTGGCGGTGATCACGGAGCCGGCGGGGGGACGCCCGTCGGGTCGCGGGGGTCAGACCCCGGAGGAGCGGCACTCGCGGGCGCGGAGCTCGGCGAGGTAGTCGGCCGGGGCGCCGGCGGCCTCCGCGGCGTCGGCGAGCGCGCCGAGGTAGCGCGCCGAGGGCAGCCCGCCCTCGAAGGCGTCGAGGGCGTAGACGTAGGCGACGACGTCGCCGCCGAGGGTGTGCACGCCCAGGTTGAGCTTGCGGTAGAGGCCGGAGTCGGCGCCCTCCCAGGCGTCGAGGGCCACCTCGTCCGCGGGCGTGAGGTCGTAGAGGGCGACGAAGACGCCGGGGGAGTCGTCCTCCGCGGGGACCAGGGTGGCCAGCGCGCCCTCCCAGCCGTACTCCTCGGCACCGAAGGTCAGCCGCCAGCCGCGGACCCAACCGGTGCCCACGTGCGGGGAGGAGGGGCAGCGGCGCAGCATCTGGTCGGGGTCCATGTTGGACCCGTAGGCGGCGTAGAGACCCATCGCCGACCGAGCCTACGGGCCGGTGTGGCCCGCGCGACCCGTGAGCCTGCCGACGCCGGCGGCGACGGCTGGGAGGATGGAGGCCACCGCACGACCCCCGACGCAGGAGAGCGCCATGACCCGCATCGTCATCATCGGTGGCGGCCCGGCCGGCTACGAGGCCGCGCTCGTGGCCGCCTCGCTCGGTGCGCAGGTCACCGTCGTGGAACGCGACGGCCTCGGTGGGGCCAGCGTCCTCACCGACTGCGTCCCGTCGAAGACCCTCATCGCCGCGGCCGGCACCATGACGTCGGTCCGCGACTCCAGCGTCCTGGGGCTGCGCGGCACCGACCTGCGCACGGTCGGCCTGGACCTGGCCACGGTCAACAGCCGGGTCAAGGGCCTCGCCGTCGCCCAGTCCGCCGACATCCACGCCCGGCTCACCACCGAGGGCGTGCGGATCATCGCCGGGCAGGGCCGGCTCGCCGACGACGTCCGCGGGCTGGTCGAGCACCGCGTCGAGGTGCTGGACGCCGAGGGCAGCGTCATCGAGAGCCTCGAGTGCGACGTCGTCCTCATCGCCACCGGCGCCGACCCGCGCGTGCTGCCCGGCAGCGAGCCCGACGGCGAGCGGGTCCTCGACTGGCGCGACCTCTACGACCTCGAGGACATGCCCGAGCACCTCGTCGTCGTCGGCTCGGGCGTGACCGGTGCGGAGTTCGCCTCCGGCTACCTCGAGGCCGGCGTGCCGGTCACCCTCGTCTCCTCCCGCGACCAGGTGCTGCCGGGTGAGGACGCCGACGCCGCCGAGGTGCTCGAGGAGGTCTTCCAGGCCCGCGGCGGCCGGATCGCCGAGCGCGGCCGCGCCGCGAGCGTCACCCGCACCGAGAAGGGCGTGCTCGTGGAGCTCACCGACGGCCGCACCGTCGAGGGCTCGCACGCGCTGATGACCGTGGGCACCGTGCCGAACACCGCCGGGCTCAACCTCGAGGCGTGCGGCGTGGAGCTGCGCGAGTCCGGGCACGTCGTCGTCGACCGGGTGTCGCGGACCAACGTGCCCGGCGTCTACGCCGCCGGCGACGTCACCGGCGTCTTCCAGCTGGCCAGCGTCGCGGCCATGCAGGGCCGCATCGCGATGTGGCACGCCCTCGGTGAGGCGGTGCAGCCGATCCGCCTGAAGACCGTGGCGGCCAACGTCTTCACCCACCCGGAGATCGCCACGGTCGGCGTCCAGGAGAAGACGCTGCCCGAGGGCCACGACCTCGACGTCGTCCGGTTGCCGCTGGCCACCAACGCGCGGGCCAAGATGAGCGACCTGCACGCCGGCTTCGTGAAGCTGTTCGCCCGCAAGGCCACCGGCGTGGTCGTCGGCGGGGTCGTCGTCGCGCCGGGCGCCAGCGAGCTGATCCTGCCGATCGCGCTGGCCGTCACCAAGGGCCTCACCGTCAGCGACCTGGCGCAGACCTTCGCCATCTACCCCTCGCTGTCGGGCTCGATCACCGAGGCCGGCCGGCGGCTCATGGGGGCCGACGCGCTGGCGTGACGCCCGGGACGGCCGGGGCGGTCGGGACGGGACGGGCGGGACCGCTGTGACGGGCGGGTCCCGGATGGTGCCCGCGGGACTCGCGTCCGCCGATGACGGGGGGGATGTCCCCGCTCCGAGTCCCCGCCCGCCTGCCGCGGTCCCTGGCCGTCGCCGGCGCCGTGCTCGCGCTCTGCGCCGGCCCGCTCGCCCCGTCGGCGCTGGCCGACGAGGGCACGGGCGAGACGGTCACGGGGCAGCTCGTGCAGGTCTGGCCGGAGACCTCGGTCGAGGGCCAGCACGCCGGTGAGTCGCACGAGGAGCCGCTGACCCTGGTCGAGGCCGCGGACGGCAGCTCCGTCCGCGTCCCCGCCGACGACGTCGAGGGCATCGAGCCCGGGACGACCGTCGAGGTGACCGTCGGCGGCACCGAGACCGACGCCGCGGCCGAGCACGGCTACGAGCCGGCCCGCGAGGTGATCGGCACCCAGGTCGTCCAGGCGGCCCCGGCGGCGGGCCCCGTGCCGGCCGGCTCGGTCACCAACCAGGTCACCGTCGTCATGGTGGTCCCGCAGGGCGGCAGGCCGGACGGCACGTCGCTGGCCTCGGTCGTCTCGGCGGTCAACGACCCGGTGGCGCGGTTCTGGTCCGAGCAGACCGGCGGCGCGGTCACCGTCGGCGTCACCGCGGCCCACGACTGGGTCCGCACCACCGCCGGCTGCGCCGACCCCACCGCGCTCTGGGACGAGGCCGCCGGCCGCGTCGGCTTCGAGCCGGGCCCGGGGCGGCACCTGCTGCTCTACGTGAGCAGCCAGCCGCAGGACCTGCCCGGCTGCTCCTACGCCCTCGGCCAGGTCGGCGCCGGGACGACGTCGGGCGGCCGGCTCTACGTCCGGGACGACCTGCCCGCCGTCATCGCCCACGAGCTGGGCCACAACTTCGGCCTCGGCCACTCCAGCGGCCTGCAGTGCGACGGCACGGTGGAGGGCGCCGTCGAGGGCGGCACCTGCCGCACCGCCGCCTACCGCGACTTCTACGACGTCATGGGCGTCTCCTGGGACCGCATCGGCAGCCTCACCGCCGCCCAGGCCGCACGGCTCGGGGTGCTCCCCGCTGCCGCGGCGCAGACCGTGCCCGCCGGCAGCGGTGCGCGGACGGTCACCCTCGCCCCGCTCGGCGGTGGCAGCGGCACCCGCGCGGTGCGGCTCACCGACGCCGAGGGCACCGACTACTGGCTCGAGCACCGCACCGCCGTCGGCCGGGACGCCTGGCTCGCCTCGGACAACCGCTACCGGCTCGACAGCGGCGTGCTGCTGCACCGGGAGGGCGCGCTGCCCGACACCTCGCTGCTGCTCGACGGCACGCCGTCGCCCGCGGCCGGCTGGGACGACGACCTGCAGACCGCCCTGCAGCCCGGCGTCCCGGTGTCGGTCGCCGGCGGCGAGCTGACCGTCACGGTCGACGCCGTCACCGCGGCAGGCGCCACGGTCACCGTGGTCAGCGGCGCGCCGG